>NZ_JAWOTS010000005.1:0-297774 GCF_033338975.1 Vibrio sp. Vb0349
GTTGAAAGCACCGGTCTTGAAAACCGGCATACGTTAATAGCGTATCTAGGGTTCAAATCCCTATCTCTCCGCCACTTTTAAAAAAAACCGCTGTTCTTACAGCGGTTTTTTTGTATCTGCTGTTTTTTAACCGCTGTTATCGAAACTTCTAATTGATTTTTCTCTAGCTCTTTCTCCAAGTTTTTGCGTACCTACTTTGGGTTTAGTTTACGCAGTAATACCTTCAATCGAAGACATTTCCATACGTCTCATTTGGGCTTCAAATAGAGCTTTCTTAAGTCTCAACGTGGGATGCTTAAACGCATTTTGATAGAGTTCCAGTCTAAATACTGCGGATGCACTTGGAGAAAAAATGAAGCTACTTTACTGGTTAGATGAATGGCAAGCTCTTACTCAACAAGAACAAGAGATGGCTTTACCTATCTCTGGCTACGATTTACTTGATGATGTGTTTGTGAAGTATGAACTCGTCGATCTTAACAAGCCATTGTTGTTTACATTTTCTCCTTCCGGTACTGATGTGCAGGTACAAGATTTAACTCCGGATTTTTCTCCTTGGGGCTACGAGCTCGGAATACAACAACAAGTAAACATTATTGCCTTTCAACATTTAGGACAAAGTAATTGGTTCCGTAGTCGGAATTTGATTTTCTTTCTGGAGCAGCTATCTGAGTTGCTTCATCCCTTCAAATGTCGTTTGGGTTATGGGCAAAGTCGAGGTGGCTTTGCAATTGGCGCGTTCGCTAACTTGCTGAAACTAGAACATCTTTTGTTGTTTTATCCTGTTAGCACTAAAAATAAAGCGTTAGTGCCTTGGGATGATCGGCCGAGTACTGAGCTTGCTCAGCAGTTTGCTTGGGAAAGCGGCTACCATGATCGAGATTTGGGCAATGCCAAAGGTTATATTATTTATGACCCATCCAATCGCATTGATCGTCTTCATGCTGAACGTTATCCAGAGCTTACCCATTTAAAAGTCGTCGGTATGGGACACGGCACTCAATCCACACAATTAGATAAATTAGAATTTTTTAATCTGGTGGCGCAGGAGTTTGTTCGCCATCAAACCTTAGATATTGACCAATTTAATAAGCAAATTCACGCTTTGTTTTAAAAGAGGACTGATATCAGAGTCCCCTGTAACCAGGGGGAGATGATCACACACTAAAAACTAGATTTTTAACACAATTGCTAGGCGCAATTTAGATGGAGGATTAATGAAGTTACTGTACTGGTTGGATGAATGGCTGGCTCTTTCTCGTGAAGAACAGCAAACCAGGCTACCGATGTCCGGGGGGGACTTACTTGATGATGTATTTGTTAAGTATGAGTTTGTCGACCGCAATAAACCGTTGTTGTTCACCTTTTCCCCTGCTGGTACGAATCTACAAGTACAGGACTTACACTCAGACTTTGCGCCTTGGGGTTACCGCTTAGCCCAGAAACAAAAAGTAAATATTATTTCATTTCAGCATCTTGGGAAAAGTAACTGGTTTCGCAGCCGTAATTTGATTTTCTTTCTAGAGCAACTGTCGACTTTACTTGAGCCCTTTGAATGTCGTTTAGGCTATGGACTTAGCCGCGGTGGTTTTGCTATTGGTGCCTTTTCTAATCTATTAAAGTTGGATCAAGTATTGATGTTTCACCCGGTCAGCACAAAAAACAAAGTTTTGGTGCCATGGGATGATAGGCCAAGTACTGAACTTGCCCAACAATTTGATTGGGAAGGAAAGTATCACGACCTCGACCTTGGCGATGCAAAAGGCTATATCATTTATGATCCAACTAATGAAATCGACCGCCTTCACGCCAAACGCTACCCAGAGCTCACTCACTTAAGAGTCTTCGGGATGGGACATGGTACCCACGCGACGTATTTGAATAAATTCGGTTTTTATAAGCAAGTGGCCGTAGACTTTATACGTTATCAGAAGATAGATATAGCGCAGTTTCGTCATCAGACCAAAACGCTGCGCTTAAAAGAAGATTACTATCAGTGCCTTAACAAGGCGAATGCGAGCTCACAGCATCGTTTAAACTTACTGAGTACCGCTCATAATGTACTAATTGAAGAAAAGAAAGAACATGTGAAGGAGCATCAAGCGCAAATCGATATTCAGCCACTTGTTGATATTGCACTTAAGCATGAGTATGACAACCCGAAAGATGCAGTACAGCTTTTGGAAGTCGCTCAGCAGTTGGTTCCGAATGATCCTGTTGTGGAGCACAAGTTGCAGCAACTGTCGTAACGTTGAGATGTAATGCGTACGATATTGGTCGAAATAGGTCAGTGGCTTTTGTCGCTGGCCTTTTTAATAGCTTATGGATTGATATGTCGATGAAATCTAATGAAGCAGTACAAAATAAAAAGCCCAAGCAAATGCTTAGGCTCCATAAATGTTAATGCGAGTTTTAAAACTCTTTTGGCGCAAAGCCTGTCATCACATCAAGGCGAAGTTCTTTACCAACTTTTGTTAATGGGTGAACGATTACTAAGCCGCGTACGCGTTTTTTCAGTTTGCCGATGTCCGCTTGTTCTGCTTTGGTGATTTCACGAGAGAAAGGCATATCAAGTAAGCTTTTACGTTCTTTGTTCAGCTCATAGTTTTGCTTGTGCTTTAACTGGTTAAGCTTTTTGGTAAGCTGTTCTACTTCATCCGTGAACTTTGTAATCATTTCGTGATCACCACGAGAACGTGCCGCATCAAGTTTACGTTGGCATGTATCTAAACGGTTGTGCAGCTTTTGAATATCAGTTTTTATGCTCATGGTAATTTGGCTCAAATTTTAAATAGTCGAGAAGTATAGCATAGCTGAGATCACACGCTCTACTATACTTCTCGATTGTCTGGCTTTAGTTAATCAGTTCATTGCCCGATACGTTACCAGAGAAAAAGGCTTCGACGTTATCAAGCGTCACAGAGGCAATATTATTAAGTGCTTCGTGAGTCAAGAATGCTTGGTGGCCAGTAAACAGCACGTTATGACAAGCCGATAAACGGCGGAAAACATCATCTACAATGACATCGTTAGATTTATCTTGGAAGAATAAGTCTTTTTCATTGTCATACACGTCTAGGCCAAGCGCACCAATCTTACCTTGTTTCAACGCTTCTATCGCTGCTAGTGAATCTAGCAACTCGCCTCGACTGGTGTTAATGATCATCACGCCATCTTTCATTTGCGCGAAGGCTTTTTCGTTCAGTAAGTGATAGTTTTCTTCACTCATTGGGCAATGGAGAGAGATAACATCCGCATTAGCGTAGATTTCTTCAAGCGAACAGTAACGGGCTCCCATTTCTAGCGCTAATGGGTTTTCGTAGGGGTCGTAGCAAAGCAGCTCCATGCCAAGCCCTTTGAAGATACGCATCGTCGCGATACCAATCTTACCCGTACCAATAACACCAACGGTTTTTCCGAAAAAGTTAAAGCCAACAAGACCTTCTAGCGAGAAGTTGGCGTCACGTGTCCGTTGGTAGGCCTTGTGAAGACGGCGGTTTAGGCACATCATTAAACCAACCGTGTGCTCTGCCACTGCCTCTGGTGAGTAAGCAGGAACTCGAACCACTTGTAAACCTAGTTCTTTGGCTGCTTGTTGATCAACTTTATCAAATCCCGCGCAGCGCATAGCAATAAGCTTGGTCCCGCCCAGAGAAAGCTGTTTAAGGACAGGAGCTGAAAGATCATCATTAACAAACGCACATACGACATCACTGCCGTGCGCCATCTTGGCTGTTTTTTCGGTTAGTCGGAAGTCGTGATAGTGAAATTCAAAATCGCGGTTATTTTTAATTTTATTAAAAGAGGCTTCGTCGTAGGATTTTGCACTAAAAAAAGCAATGTTAATCATGGTTCCCTCTCAAAAAGTGCGGACTTTATAAATAAATATGCTTATAAAGTAATGCAACTTAGCCGCAATGAATAGAGAAATCTTCTCTTTGACTTTTGTTGTATCAAACAACAACAAGAAGTACGCCTTTCAGCGAGTGCTATCTTACGGTTCCGCATTAGATACTGTTTGCTTTACGAGCATTAACTGACTAGCATTATCGCTCTTTTCTTGTTCACTTTATTAGCTTAGGCGTTACGACAATGTCAGTAAAATGGTTCTCTATGTTCTTGTGTTGTGTGTTTGCTTCGGGCACTCACGCAGCTGTTGACCTTGTTAAAGTCGACAAGTCTAAGCGTCGAATGTATTTGATGGAACAAGGAGCAGTGCTAAAAGAATACCGAATTGCTTTAGGAGCGAACCCTCAAGGACATAAACAAGAAGAGGGAGACAATCGCACACCAGAGGGCGAATACACTCTAGATTATGTTATAGAGGACTCTGCTTTTTATCGTTCTGTGCATATCAGTTACCCTGATGCGATTGATACGTTGGAAGCGAAGCGCCGAGGTGTGTCCCCTGGAGGGAACATCAAAATTCATGGCTTAAAAAACGGTGAGAGTCAGTTGCCGATTTACATCCAAAGTTTTGATTGGACTAATGGGTGTATTGCGATTACCAACGAGGAGATGGACGAATTTATCCAGCTTGTCGAGATGGGGACACCAATTCAGATTGAGTGGTAACAAAAGGTCCCCTTTAATGTTCTGGCTCTTATAGGCTATGGCATAAAGCGCTGTGGATGATCACTAAAAATACCGTCTAACTGAGGCAGGTATTTCAGTTTATTTGGATTGTTCACCGTATAGCACATCACTTTGTAACCGGCTTGTTGGAGTTTGTTTATCTGGCGAGTACGAACCCAGTTAATATTTAGGTTGCAGCTATAGGCACTAACTTCTTCCAAAAGGCGTTTATCTTTTCTCGTAAAGAATTCACTTAACACACCCAATCGGTAGCCACTGCAGTATTTGTGCATCGCTCTAATGACGTCATGACTAAAGCTCGATAGGAGTACATTCTCTTGCGGCATTGGACTTTTTGTTAACGCATTGGCGAGAGTCTGCGCCACTTCTTCCGCTGGATGGTTGTCTACTTTAACTTCGATATTCAAGTTAAGCTTATTCTCAGTAGCTAAAGTGAGCAGTTCATCTAGTGTCACGATCTTCTCGCCTGAAAAGTCTGTGCTAAACCAACTACCGAAATCTAATGCTTTTAACTCTTCCAGGGTGAGCTCATCAACACGCCCTTGTCCATTGCTGCATCGATTGACGGTATGATCATGGCAAACCACTAAAACATTATCTTTGGTAGGCTGTATATCCACTTCCACCCACTTCAACCCCAGGTCAATGGCTGCCTGAATGCTTATTTTTGTATTCTCAGGGTATGAACCTGCCACGCCACGGTGACCAATTAATAACGTTTCCATTCGCTTTATCTTTTGCTTTGCGGTTGCCAGATTGTACTCGTTTTTTCTATGAAGATATATCTAGGTGCATATTGTTAGGAACCTTTAGTAAAAGTGAACATTAAACTCTAATGGCACGTTGCTGCTTCTTGGACTGAGTCCTGTGGACTTAAAGCATTAGAGTGTTAGTTGTTTAATTGGTAAATGAGTAATAAAATGCGAACCATTTTTATTTGAATGGTGAGTGGTAATGTCACGAGTTTTGATAGTCGATGATGACGTTCCTTTGTGTGAGCTGTTAGAAGCGGTTTTGCAAGAGGAGGGCTACATCGTCTCTTCTGTACATTGCGGTGAAAGTGCGCTGCAATATATGGAAAAAACGCCTGTAGATCTTGTATTGCTTGATGTCATGTTACCAAACCTTAACGGTATGCAAGTTGCTCGTAGGATCTGTCAGCGCTTCGCGACACCTATCCTAATGCTTACCGCTCTCAACGATGAAAACTCGATGCTTGATGGTTACCAAGCGGGGGCCGATCAGTATATCGGAAAGCCCTTTAATGTCGCTGAGCTTCTAATGCGCATCAAAGCGATTCTTCGTCGTGTTGGCTTGGAACGTCAACGTCAGACGATGTGTAGTACCGTTCAAACGATCAGTGACCAGCTTAATAGCTTACCCCTCACAAGTACGGAAGCTGAACTATTGAGCTACTTGGTAAAAAACCAAGGAGTCGTGATTTCAAAAGCAGAGCTTCAAACTGAAGTGTTAAAGAAAGAGCTGAGTCCTTTTGATCGCAACCTTGATATGCACATCAGTAACATACGTCGCAAGTTAGTTGAAGCGGGGCTTTCCAAGCAACATATCAAAACCTTCCGTGGCAAAGGTTACAGTTATTTAGAGGCTGTAAACCGTTAATGAAGCTCCGGTGTCCACCTTTTATTGCAAAACGTAAAGATAGCTTAGCGTTCAAGTTATTTAGTTGCATGACCGCAATTGTCATTAGTATTTTGGTCGTGCAATCCTTAGCGGAACAAGCTCTGGTGAAAGCCATCTTGAAAGTGCCCGATAGTGTGCGAGAAGAAATGCTAGACCTTGCACATCAAGCCAATGTATTGATTGAGCACGGAGACATGGACGAACTTGCTGACTGGGCAAATGCGCAAAACTTTTATTTATTTGTGTTGAATGAACATCAGCAACCAGTTACGCACCGTCTGATGCATCCGCACTTCGAGTTCAAACTTCAATTTAAGAGAAGCATTGATGATCAACTTGAGGGGAAAGTGAATCGCCCCATCATCAATATTCCTTTAGTTCATGGCAATACTTTAGTGATTCAATTGCCACATCGACTGCACCCTGCAAATGACTTCATTCTGTATTTCTCTATTCTCAAAGTCGTGATTGCAGTGGTTATTTTGGCGCTCTTTTCGCTGCTAATGGCACGTAACTTACAGCAACCATTGGCTCGATTGAGAGAAGCAAGCAAAAAGCTATCTAATGGCGATTTTAATGTCAGTGTCGTGAAAGAGCTGAAGTCGAGCACGCGTGAGTTTAACGAGTTAGCGCAAGACTTCGATCACATGACGCAACAGATTCATTCTCTCGCTGAAAAGCAGCGACTGCTTATAAGAGATGTCTCTCACGAATTGAGAACGCCGTTAGCGAGGCAGAACTTGGTTCTGCATCTTTTGCGAAAGCGTGTTGGAGAAAGTGAGCAAAGCCTAGTGACAAGGCTAGAAGATGAAGCAAAAGAGCTAAACCATTTGATCAGCGATATATTGGAGTTCAGTCGCTTGGAAAATGCGCGCTTCGACAAAGCCACGAAACGCTGTGATTTAGAAGTTTTGCTCTCCCCGCAAGTAGAACGTTGCAAAATAGATTTGAAGTCAGAACAGACGTTGTCTTTCCGCTCAGAAGCTGTATGTGCTAAAGCTTTTTGTGAAGAAACGCTCGTCATTCGTTGTTTGAACAATCTTATTGGTAATGCCATTAAATATTCAGGACAAGCATCTCAGATAGAAGTTTCTCTGGAAAATTATGTCAAAGAAGGGCAGCAGTTCACCATCATGTCAGTATCTGATGATGGGCCTGGTATTCCAGATAACAAGCTGGTCGATATTTTTGATCCGTTTACGCGCTTAGATGCTTCTAGAGATAAAAAGCTTGGTGGCTACGGTTTAGGTCTTGCGATTGTCAAAGAATCCATGCGTATTATGGGTGGAGCAGTTACGGCGAAAAACCGTGAGCAAGGTGGTCTGAGGGTTACTTTAGTGTTCAAGCAATAAGTATGATTAAGTCGTAATTTTTGTGATTAATGTCACATTATTATGGCGCATCATCAGAGAGTACTTTACAAAAGTTTGCAAATGCAAAGAATGTAAATTTAATGCAAATGGTAATGCTTATCACTTATATTCACCCGCGAAATAATTAAGAGGGAATCGCATTCAACAAGTATGTGACCCGAAAAATAATAATCGGAGTGAAAGGATATGTTTACTAAGAGCCATTTGGCGTTAGTGATCGGTGCAGTGTTAGCAACACCTGCAGTGGCGGAAGTTCAAACAGACGAACATGTAGTTGTAGAAGGTCGAGAGTTCGGCTACAAGGCAGATACAAACAGTACAGCAATGCGCATGGAAATGACGCAGCTGGAAACGCCGGGACAAGTAGCGGTTATCGATGAAACGGTAATTGATGAGCAGCGTGCAAGTACACTTGGTGAAGTGCTACGTAACGATGCAAGTGTTAGCGCGGGTGGTACAAGCCGTAACCGCGAACGTTTCTCTCTACGTGGTTTTGAACTTAGCAGTTCAGACGGTTTTCTTCGTGATGGTCGTCAACACTGGTCACATTACCGTCAGCCAATTGAGCTTTTAGAGCGTGTTGAAGTGCTTAAAGGTCCATCAGGTCTGCTATACGGCAAATCTGAGCCGGGTGGCTTGGTAAACATGGTTTCGAAAAAACCAACAACTCAAACACAAGCAAGTTTGAGTCAAGATCTAGGTTCGAATGATCACTCACGCACTGTGCTTGATGTGAGTGGCGCACTAAATGATGCAGAGACACTGCGTGCGCGCGCAATTTTTGCCAAAGAAAGCTACGGCTCTTGGCGCAGATACGGCGATGGTACAGAGCCAGAAACAGATCGTACGGTAGCGGGCCTAGTGGTTGAGTACGACATCACCGACAACTTTATGGTATCGGCTCATTACGATCGCACGAAAGACGATGGTAGCGTGGACTCTGGCGCATACATTGTTGATGGCAAAGCGGTTCGCGGTGATAAGTACATTTGGGATGCGCAGTGGTCTGAAATTGATAACGAAGTAGAAAACTACGGTGTCGATATTAATGCGCAAGTCACGGATAACGTGAACGTAAAAGCAGGTTACAACCGTCAAGACTTTAAGCGTTTTGATGTGGAGTCTTACCCAGGTTTCGAAACTTATGACCAAGATACTAAGATCGACCATTCTGGTAACGAACGCAAAGATAATTGGGTGTTTGATACTGCATATATAGATGTGACGACGGACTTTTCTCTGTTTGGTACAGATAACACGTTTTTGGTAGGTGCGAACTATCTAGAGTATACCTATGACCGTTTCCAAAAGTATTACAACCCTATAAGTATAGAAGCCGGTCAGACAGTGCCTCGTCCTGGCTACTCAGGGAAAGTTAAACAGTCCACAAGCGAGCACGATACTTGGGGTATCTACGCGCAAAATATGATGACGATTAATGATTACTGGCAAGTGCTTGCAGGTGTTCGTTATGACGAAAAGCGTGATGATGACCTGACCGAAAACCAGGTTTCTCCAAAATTTGGTGTAATTTTCCACCCAGCGACGAATGGCTCGGTTTACGTTCAGTACTCTGAAAGCTTTATGCCGCAAGGTGAAGTCAGCAGTGGTCGTGGCAAAAAGTATATCAATGATGGTGAGAAGCTAGACGCAGAGCGTGGTATCTCTTACGAGATCGGAACTAAGTGGGAACTGTTTGATCAGCGCTTATTTGTATCTGGTGCAGTGTTTGATATCACGTTAGAGAACATCTCGCTGGATGTTGAAAGCGGCAAAGACGCGGGCGGCAATCTCCTACACAAGAAAACGCAAGGTGGTGAGCAAGTTCACAAAGGTGCTGAGTTAATGGCTCAAGGTTTTGTGACCCCAGAGTTGTCGCTAACGGCTTCTGCAATGTATTTGGATGCAGAGTTGACGAAAGCGGATAAAAAATTCGAGGGTAACCGCCCTGTAGACGTGCCAGAGTTCTCGGCAAGTCTATGGTCTAGCTACAAGGTTCAAGACAACACTAACTTAAACCTTGGTTTGATTTATGAAGGTGATCGCTACGGTGATGCAAAGAACACCTTCAAGAAAGATGGCTACGCTCGCGTTGATATGGGCGTGTCATACAAACATAAGTACGATGAAAACTTGGATATCATTGCTCGATTCAATGTCGAGAATTTATTCGATACCGACTACTTCGCAGGTGGTGGTAGCACGAATAGCGAGCAAAAAGGTGCGAGTGGGGTTGTGGTTGGAGAAAGCCGCAACTACATGGCAACAATCCAGTTCAAGTACTGATAACAATTTGATTATTAGAGGGGAAGGGTAGTCTTCCCCTTTGGTCGTTTTTGGAACACAGAAATATAACTCGTATGAATCTAATGAAATCAAGTATCGCTCTGTTGATATCATCGGTTTTGATTCCCGCTCACGCGGCGAACTTAAACGATGCACAAGCTGTGCAGAGTAAAACAAACCAGTCGTCGGCGGTAAGCCAAAAACGTATTGATGCAAGCGCAGAAAAATCACTTACTCTAGAAGCTGAAATTGAGCAGCTGCAAGAGGAAGTCGGTAACTTGAAGATTTATCGCGATCATCTTGCAAGCCTTGTTGAGAGCCAAAATCAAGAAGTTGATAGCTTGAACGAGCAAATTGAGCAGATTGCTCAAACTCGTCAAGGTGTCGTGCCTTTGATGTATCACATGCTTGAGGGCTTAAAAGTGCTCGTCGCTAACGACAAGCCTATACGCAAAACGCAGCGTGAGGAGCGAATTGCAAAGCTGGATTCCATGATGACGCGTGCAGACGTTGCAGATGCAGAGAAGTTTCGTCGTATTTTAGAAGCGTACCAAATTGAAATGGATTATGGCACCAAGCTTGGCGTTTACCAAGGCAAGATTAACCTGGGTGACAATGAAGCTGTGGAGGCGGACATTCTCTATTTAGGGCGTTTGTCTTTGGTAGCGCGTAGCTTATCTGGTGACACATTTTGGAGCTGGTCACAGCAACAACAAGCATGGCAACAAGTGGGTTCTGAGCAAAAATCAGAGCTAGACAAAGCGTTCGCTATGGCGAATAAACAGATCGCGCCGAGTATGTTAACTCTGCCAGTGTCGTTAACCGCTGCGGAGGGCAAATAAATGATGAAAAAATGGTTATCGGTTGCATTAATCTCGACAGCCGCATTAATGCCTCATACAACTTTTGCTAGTGATGCGTTGTTACAAAAGGCGCAGCAAGAAAATCGTCAACAGCAATCGCACAATGTCGCGCGTGAATCAGGTTTTAAGCAAACAGAGCAAGAGCTACAGGCTATAAAGAATAAATTGGTGGCAGAGCGGGCTGCTCTTCAAGCAGAAGCGGACTCATTAAGTGTTACCTTCGGTGAAAATGAAGCAGAACTGGCACAGCTAGAAGAAAAGTTGCGTCTAGAAACCGGGAGCCTAGGTGAGTTATTTGGCGTCGTTCGCCAGAACGCAAAAGAGCTAGAGTCTGAGCTAAAAAGCTCAGTAACCGGTGTTGATGCAAACTCATATCAGAAAGATATCGATGCTATTGTTGCGGCTAAATCACTGCCAACGTTGACCCAACTTCAGGCGATGTGGCGCAGCATGGAAGAACAAATCAAAGCAAGCGGTGAAATGGCAAACGTCTCTTTCACACTGCTAAATGGCGAAGGTCGTGAACAAACGGTTAATGGTGTTCGTCTTGGTTCTATGGCGCTGCTGGATAAGACTGGCTACGTTAAGTGGAATGGTCAACGCGGAGACGCGGTAAACTATCTTCGTCAGCCTGAGAACGGTCCAACAGCGAATACTATTTCCTCTGGTGACATTGATGCACTTGTCATTGATCCGTCACGTGGCATTCTTCTTGAACAGCTTGCAAACTCACCGACTTTGGCTGATCGCCTAAATGCGGGTGGCGTTGTCGGTAAAATCATCCTTGGTTTATTGGCTATCGGCCTATTGATTGCGCTCGTACGTGGTGCATCACTGATGATTTCGCGCCAGAAAATCATGAAGCAACTGAAAACCCCAGTGCAGCCAGGAGACAACCCTTTGGGTCGCGTGCTTGCGGTATACCATAAAGACAAGCATCGCAGCGTAGAAGCGTTAGAACTACGTCTTTTGGAAGCTGTTGTTGATGAGCAAACCCACCTAGAAAAAGGGTTGTCGATGCTTAAGCTTCTTGCTGCTCTAGCTCCTATGCTTGGCCTACTAGGCACGGTAACGGGTATGATCGAAACCTTCCAAGTCATCACTCAATTTGGTAATGGTGATCCGAAAGTAATGGCGGGTGGTATTTCAATGGCACTTGTGACTACCGTACTTGGCCTTGTTTCAGCCATGCCTTTGCTATTAGCGCACAACGTATTGAGCTCTCAAGCAGAAAATATTCGCAGTATCTTAGAAAAACAAGGCATCGGTTTAGTTGCAGAACAAGCTGAGCGTGATATGCCGAGTAACAAAAGTCACTCTAACACCTTAGCGGAGAACGCAGCGTAATGGAGCAGATCCTACTCAGCACATTGGGTTTGATCAGTGAGGATTGGGCCACAACCTTGATGAGCTTTATGCAGCAAGGTGGTCAAATCCTATGGTGGCTGGCCGCCGTCGTGGCGGTGTGCTGGCTGTTGGTTATGGAGCGAGTTATTTATCTCACAACGGTTTTCCCTGGGGTAAAAAAACAGCTTTGTGAGCAGTGGCAAGCAAGATCAGAGCACCACTCTTGGTACGCGCATCAAATCCGTGAAGGATGGATTGCAAAAGCGCAAATCGAACTGCGCCAAAACCTATCGACTATTAAGCTACTTGTGGCGGTTTGCCCAATGCTAGGGTTGTTAGGGACGGTGACAGGCATGATTACGGTGTTTGACGTAATGGCATCGCAAGGCAGCAGCAATCCGAAATTGATGGCTTCTGGTATCTCACTTGCTACGCTGCCAACCATGGCAGGTATGGTAGCAGCGCTTGCGGGCATGTTTATTCATGCTCGCCTTAGCAAAGTGTGTGAACGAAAAGCTATCCAGTTAGAACAATCTTTAAGGAGTCAAAAGTGAGACTCGGACGCAGACCTAACCAACAAGATGAAGCTCAAGTCGATTTAACCTCGATGCTTGATATCGTCTTCATCATGTTGATCTTCTTCATTGTGACCAGTTCGTTTGTACGTGAATCCGGTGTAGAAGTGAATCGCCCTCAGGCTTCTAATGTAGTAAGTCAAAAAGACGCGGGCATTTTTATCGCAGTAACGGCAGCGAATGATGTGTACATTGACAAACGAGTGGTTGATATTGAGCGTGTTGAGGCCTCTATTGAGCACCTGTTACTTGATCAGCCTGATGCTTCGTTAGTTATCCAAGCTGACGAGCATGCTTACAATGGCACTGTCGTGAAAG
This sequence comes from Vibrio sp. Vb0349, assembly GCF_033338975.1. NCBI lineage: Bacteria > Pseudomonadati > Pseudomonadota > Gammaproteobacteria > Vibrionales > Vibrionaceae > Vibrio > Vibrio sp. Vb0349. Next base: position 13,000 of record NZ_JAWOTS010000005.1, read on the forward strand.
TGATGGACGCTGCAAAGGCAGCAGGTGTGAAGAACATTGCATTGGCGGCGGAGAAACCTTAATGGGCAGGCTGTTACTTGCACTACCAGCATCACTGTTAATTTCTGTGAGCTTGTTTAGCTTTATGGCGTGGATGGTTGATAAAGGCAACCAGCGTGCACCAGAAGCTTCAGAAGCCGTTCGTTTTGATATGGTGATGGTAGAGAATGAAGCAGACGTGCAGCGTCGTCAACGTTCAGTGCCGGAGCAACCAGAACCACCTCAAGCGCCGGAGCCAATGGATCTGTCTCAAGCTGACACTCAAATGGAACCAATGAGTCAGATGACGCCAGTCAGTGCTTTAGGTTTAAACACTGCCCTTGAAGGCATCGCGATTAGTGCACCAAACTTGAAGGGAACAATGGGCAACCAGCAAGCACTGCCGTTGTATCGTGTTGATCCTCGCTATCCAAGTAAGGCGCTGAAACGTAGAGTGGAAGGTTATGTCATTATGCGTTTCACGATCGATGCAACTGGACGACCAAAAGATATTGAAGTGATCGAGGCTGAGCCCGAGCGCATGTTTGAAAGGGAAGCAATCCGTGCGCTTAAAAAATGGAAGTATCAGCCAAAAGTTGAGGATGGTGTGTCAATTGAGCAGTTCGGACAAACCGCTAAAGTGGAGTTCAAGTTAGCCAAATGATGAAAAAATTCTTAATCGGTACGGTATTAAGCCTGAGTGCACTCTCAACCATTGCCAGTGAGTTAAGCCAATACACCGCAGCGAGAGTTCAACGAGCACATAATTTGGCTCAAGAAGAGAAACTGAAAGAAGCGATTTCATCTCTTGAAGCTATGGAGCTTTCTCGTGGATATGACCAAGCTTATGTCGCTCGAATGTTAGGTATTTTTTACTGGCAGAATGAGCAAACTCAAGCGGCGATTAAGCAACTTGAGTTGGCAGTCAATAGTGGTTTGCTACAAGATGAGCAAGCATGGCAAACCCGAAAAATGTTGGCTGATATACTGCTGAACGAGCAACGTTTTTCTAAGGCGTTACCTCATTACTATGCCTTGAGCAAAAACATTCCTAAAGGTCAAAAAGCGCATGAGCTATGGCTGCGTATTTCCCAATCTCATTATCAACTGAGTCAGTGGCAAAAAGTGCTTTCAGCAATGGCTCGTTATGAGAAGTTTGGGCAGCCAGACAAGCTTGGCGCATTGTCGATAAAGCTTTCTGCTGAGCTAGAACTGAAAAAGTGGAAGCCAGCAATCTCGACCATCAAACGCTTAATCGTGATTGAACCTGAGCGAATTGAATGGTGGCGTCAGCTTGTTGCTCTATATCTACGGGTTGATGACAACAAACGTGCCCTAGACTCTTTGGCGTTGGCAAAACTGAAAGGGTTACAACTTAGCCAAGATGACTTAAAGCTGCTGGCACAATTGTACGCGAAACGAGGTATTCCTGAGAGAGCTGCATTGGTGATGAACGAGCTAGAGGATGTAAACTCGAATAGTAAGCTAAAAGCTCAGCAAGCAACGTATTGGCAAATGGCAAAAGAGTGGGAAGAATCTATTGATAGCTGGCGTATTGCAGCTCAGCTAGATAGGCAGTATTACTGGAACTATTCTCAACTGTTGGTGCAAGAAGGCCATTATAAAGATGCCATTGCCGCGCTCGATAAGGTCAGAGGTCGTAAAGCGGATGTTGCACTTATCAAAACTCGCGCTTACTACAAACTTAAGCGGTTTGACGATGCGCTCGCTAATGCCAAAAGAGCGAATGAGATTAAGCCATCGAATCAGGCAAAAAGTTGGGTTAAGTATCTATCTCAGCTACGCAAAGTAGAATCGACGCAGAACTCATAGCGAACATTTTTATTAAATACCCGAGCTCAGTCTCGGGTATTTTTTTGTCTAAAGTAAACAATGTAAATTAAATGCCAATACGAATGATTATCACCTAAATTATGCCCCACATTTATTGGTGATGATTGTTTCTATGTTGCTTAAAAGCAAAGGTGTTCAAACTTGGGCTCGCCGCCTACATACCTATATTTCGATGGCTCTTCTCTTAGTTACGCTGTTTTTTGCAGTAACTGGTATTACCCTCAATCGCCCCGAATTGTTTGAACGCAGTGAACCTATCATTCAACAACATACTCTGACGGTTCCGCACTCAGTTCTATTCTCACATTCAGATACCTTTCAACCTAATCGTGAAGGGCTGGTGGCTTTCTTGACTAAAGAAACCGAGCTTCGCGGCACTCCCTCCGCACTAGATGTGTATACCGAAGTTGAGCAAGGTGAGTTGTTACTCGGAGAGCTTTCTATGGATTTTAAAGGCCCGGGTTATAACGCTACGGTCTTTATTGATATGACTACTGGTGCAGCAGACGTCGAAACGACGCACTACGGTATTGTTGCGCTGCTGAACGATCTACATAAAGGACGCAACAGTGGTGGGATTTGGAAGTGGTTTATCGACGTCACTGCGCTTTTGATGGTGTTTTTTGTTCTTACAGGCGTGTGCTTGTTACTGCCTAAGAAGAAGACGCTCAGAACGTCAATGCAATGGATGAGCTTTGGTACGTTACTGTCGCTCGTAATTTATTTTGTTGCTGTTCCATAACAGCTTTTTTAGAGAACACTTATGTTGAACACAGGAAGATTTTTCCGCCGTAATCACTTTTGTAAAGCCGCTTTGATCGCGGCTTTTGCTCCTTTCTCTCTTTCCGCGGCGCCTCTACCAGATAACGCGAAGGTCGACTTCGAACTCGAACTTCCAAAGATAGATACCTCAATGTATGCACGCCCTTATGTGGCGGTTTGGGTTGAAAACGATCAGCGTAAACCGGTTAAAACCATCCAGTTATGGGTAGGGAAAGACGAATGGTTAAAAGATCTACGTAGCTGGTGGAGAAAAGCGGGTCGTTATGATCGTGAACTTGTTGATGCGGTGACTTCTGCAACACGTCCTGCTGGTCAATACCGCTTTGTCTGGGATGGAACCAATGACGCAGGGGAGCGTTTGGAACAAGGAAATTACACGTTGTACGTCGAGGTCGTTCGTGAACACGGTGGGCGAAACTACTTACGTCAAAAAATAACGCTAGCGGACAGTGACGTGCGCTATGAGCTTAAACCAACACAAGAGACGGGTGTCATCACCGTCAATTATCAAGTTAAGTGATTAAAGGACACAACAATGAAAACCAAAATGAAAGCAGTGGCATTGGCGAGTGTAATGGCAATGGGATTGGCTGTAACCACCACCGCACAAGCACATCCACGTTGGGTTCTGCCCTCTCACTTTACGGTTTCTAAAGAAGGCGGTGACTGGCTGACATTTGATGTTACTGCCTCTCACGGAACGTTTGTTTTTGATAAGCCTGCGGGTAGTGACCAGGCATTTGTGGTGATGCCGGATGGCCGCTCTGAGCGTCCTAACTTTGTTGTTCGTGGCAAGCGTCGCTCTATGTTTGATTTCTTTTTTACAGAAGAAGGCACGCACAAAGTCGCGATTAATAATCAGCCGAGCTACTACACACAATACAAAGCGGGCCGTCGTGATACGGTGAAATGGGCGCGAGCAAGCAAAGCTGAGCGTGGTGATGTGCTTCCCGAGCAAGCGCGTGATGTGGTTACTCAACTAAGTTACACCCGAGCAGAAAGCTACATTACGGTTGGTATGCCAACGGACAAAGCGTTGGAGATTGAAGGCAAAATGCTAGAGATGAAACCGATCACGCATCCATCGGACATCATTGAAGGTGAGCCTGTGACTTTCCAGTTTTTCTTTAACGGAGAGCCACAAGAGGGCGTTACTGCTGAGATTACACGTGAAGGGACCATGTACCGAAACCATCAAGAACAAATCGATGTGGTGAGCGATAAAGATGGCAAAGTGATTTTCACGCCAGAAGTCGCCGGGCGCTACTTAATGAAAGCGAACTACAAAGGTGAATTGAAAGATAATCCATTGGCGGATAAAGCGAGTGCCAATGTTCACCTAACGTTTGAAACTCAACTTAACTAATCGAATTAGGCTCAGCAATTGCTGGGCCATTTTGGAATTATCATGAATAACACTTCTCTTCTAAAAGCGGTTTTGCTTTTTTCTGGATTTGCGTCCTTTCACGCTGCTGCACATTTTCCTCTGATGAGCTGTCACTTGGCGCAAGATAAAGTGATTTGTGAAGCGGGCTACTCGGATGGATCCACAGCGGTCGACTACGATGTCGAAATGTACGATTACGACGACAATCTGATCGCCAAAGAAAAAACAGATAAGCGTTCCATCGCAGAATTTACTCACCCTGAAACAGATTTCTATTTGGTATTTGATGCCGGACATGAAAGCCCGGTGGAAGTGGATATCGTTGAGCTGAAAGAGAAATGAGTGTACAGAAAGTTCGCCCTGATGATGGTAACCGAGAAGGAAAGTGGGTCGCACTGACAATCGCAGCAATTCTCAGTTCAGCAGCCATACTTATGCCCTACCATCAGGTCGAGGCTGAAAAGCCAGACATTCAGTCTCATCAAGTGTTAATCACGGATTTACATCAAAATGAGTTGGGGTTGATCGCTGAACTTAAGCTCGCTCATGAAGAGATTCGTGATTTGCAGTTAGATACCGGAACTTGGCCTGAGATCTCTGATATGGAGGCGCTTTGGATTGCTCCATTCGTGAAAGACCAAAACTGGAAGCGTAAAGGTTCTCATCAGTGGCAACGAATTGATGATGGTGTCTACATTGGCGTGAAAACCAGTGCCCAAGGCTCTGCTTCCATGCTGTTGGATAGCCGCAGTTCTCAAGCTGATATTTGGTTTAATGATTCTAGCCGTTCGTTACATGTGGAGGGACTAAGCGATCTAGCTAAACGCCACGATTTCGGTTGGAAACAAATCGTTCTGTCAGACTCTTCCTCTCACTCTCACGCCCATTAAGACAACATAATTGATAAGTACTATGATCAAACGCTCTCTTTTACGTCGTATTCTTACAGCCACCGCGTTATTGGCGGTGTCTTCTACAGGCTTTGCTGCCGAAAAACTCAGTATTGGTATTACGCTACAACCTTATTACAGCTATGTTAAAGCCGTTGTTGGTGAGAAGGCGGACATCATTCCTTTGGTTGATGCCGGTTTTAATCCTCACAACTATTTGCCACAACCTAATGATCTTAAGCGCTTAAATGAAATGGACGTAATAGTGATCAATGGTATTGGTCATGACGATTTTGCACTGAAAGTGATCAAGGCTTCTCAGCGTGATGATCTCGTGGTTATCGAAGCGAACAAAGAAGTGCCTTTATTGCCCGCTATGGGGCAGTCTGTTGGTCAAGGAGCAGTGAACCCTCACACCTTTGTCGGTCTATCAACAACCATTCAAAAGGTTTACACCATCGCGAGTGAGCTAAGCCAATTGGACCCAGACAATGCTACGTTCTATCGCCAAAATGCTCGTAAATACGCGAAAACATTTCGCCTGATGAAGCGTGATGCAATGTTGTCTCTTGGTGAGTTGGACACGGCTGGTATGAAGGTGGCGACAACCCACAATGCTTACGGATATATCCTTCAGGAGTTTGGTGTTGACGTTGCCGCTGTCATTGAGCCTGCTCATGGCGTTGAACCAAGTGCAAGTCAGCTACAGGAAACGATAGAGAAAATTCGTGAATCGGGCATTGATGTTCTGTTTTATGAGCTCAATATGCCGAATCGCTTTGTTGATACCATCGAAGAGGCGACTGGGGTGCAGCTTTATCGCTTTTCTCACATGACTCACGGTGAGTATGAGGCTGATAAAGTCGAGGTTGAGATGCGAGATAATGTGGAAACACTAATCGAAGCCATGAAATTTGTGGCGAGTAAGCGAGCAGGGGAAAAGGCGTAATGACTGGACCTTCCGTTTCCTTAAGTAACGTGGGCCTAAAATACGCCGACAATATCATTTTGCAGAACATCAGCGCCGAATTCGAGAACGCGAAATGTCACGTGATTATGGGACCGAACGGCGGTGGTAAAACCTCTTTGCTTCGTTCGGTACTTGGACTCACGCCATTTTCGGGAAACATAGCGCTCAATTGGCCAGAACCATCAGCTGCATCGGGGAAGATAGGGTATGTGCCACAAAAAGCGATGTTTGAAGCAAGCCTCCCGTTAACCGTGATGGATTTTGTACTGCTTAACCAAACTCGTATCCCTCTATTTTGGCGACGTAAAACGAAACAAACTCAACATGCCCTGGCCCAGCTGGATCGCGTGGGTATGGCAACGCGTAGCGACCGTCGTATGGGGCAACTCTCTGGCGGTGAGCAACAGCGTGTTTTGTTTGCGCAAGCTTTACTGGATGAGCCCAATTTATTGGTTTTAGACGAACCTACAACTGGCATGGATGAGCAAGGTGTTCGATATCTTGAAGGTTTGATTCATGAAGTCGTTGGAGAGGGCAAAACGGTGCTGGCAGTACATCATGACGTGACCGCAGTGCGCCGTTTAGATGCGCAGGTCCATGTCGTAAATCGTCAAATTGTGGCGTCAGGTCACCATTCAGATGTGCTAAGCCCTGATCGTATAGAAACATTATTTAAGCACTACACAGCAAAAGTGGAGGCTGCATAATGGATTGGTTGCGAGAGTTAGCGGTTAGCGGCGTTGAAGCTGGATGGTTAAGCGATAGCTTTTCTTATGCTTTCATGGTGAACGCAATTGTGGCAGCGCTGATATTAGGACCATTACTTGGTGGTCTTGGGACATTAGTCATCGCCAAGCGACTGGCTTTTTTCTCTGAAGCGGTTGGGCACGCTGCGCTTACCGGAATCGCGATTGGTGTGTTGCTCGGTGAGCCGCCAGAGAATCCGATCATCGGATTGTTTAGCTTTTGTATGATTTTTGCTCTGTTGCTTCACTTTGTTCGTAATCGTACGAATGTACCTTACGACACACTGGTTGGGGTTTTTCTTGCACTAGCGTTAGCGGTTGGTGCTGCGCTGTTAATGTACGTTGCTCGCAAGATCAACATTCACATGTTGGAGAACGTGTTGTTTGGCTCGATCTTGACTGTGACGGACAACGATATCCTTATTTTAGCGATCAGTTGTTTGATCATATTACTGCTTCTTATTCCAACGTTTAACCGCATTTTGCTAACTTGTATCAGCCCGGATATTGCACGTGTACGCGGCTTTAATACCAGCTTTTATGATTACTTATTTGTCATGATGATCACCTTGGTCACCATCGCCGCGGTAAAGATTATTGGCGCGGTATTGGTTGGTGCATTGCTACTGATTCCTGGTGCAACGGCTAGGTTATTGACTAAACGCATGGGCAGTTTTGTTCTCCTTTCTTCTTTATTGGCAACCATTGCGTGTTTAGTAGGAACCATACTGCCGATGGAGCTTGAGCTACCAGTGCCATCAGGCGCATCCATCATCATTGTTTCTGCGGCATTTTTCCTAACAGCAACGGTTTACCGAATTATCCAAAAAGCGTAACCCTTTTTATAAAGTAATGAACATGAAGATAAAAAAATTAGCGATAACTTTTGGTTTGGTTATAGCGACGACACTTCCATCGTTGGCAGGCGCCAAAGACATTTTAACCAGCACTCCCGTCACGTACATGTTGTCTGAGCAACTCATGAAAGGTACAGGGATAGAGACTCAGTATCTGCCTCCAAAGCGTTACGGCGTTGAGCGTCTTGAGAACTGGTTCGCAAATAAAGGTACAGAGCAAGTTAAGCAAGCGGGTCAAGCCGCGACGGTTGCTGTTACTCTTGGTGCGATTTGGAAACAAGACCCGACTTATGTTTACGCTCGACAGGGCAACATTCACTTGATTGAAATCGATGCATCGCAGGCCATTTCTCCTAGAGCTCAAGGAGTTGCAGTACTGACATTGGAAAACGGGTCAACATCGAAGTACGCATGGCTGAACCCTACAAACTTAATCCGAATGGCGGGCATTGTTGGAGAGGATCTACAACGTGTATATCCTGAACACCAAAAGGCTATTCAAACGAATCAACAGGCTCTTATGCTCAGTGTGCGTGAACTGATCAACCAACAACAGGCAGAGATCTTCGATAAAGGCATCGATTCAGTGGTACTGATGAGTGAGTCATTAGAGGACTTTGCCTCTGGCAACCAATTGTTTGTGGTTGGGCGCGAATTTAAGCCGGAACTCGAGTGGACAGAAGAAGACAAATTATCTTTAAAAGCTCAGTTTGAACAAGATAAAACGCTATGGTTAGTGACGGATAAACGACCGTCGAAAACCTTGACATCGCTTATTAAACCGAGCCGCATACTGCAAATTGATGTTATTGACCGCTGGGGCAGTAAGGGTATCAAAACTGAGAAGCCACTCGCACGTTGGGAGATGTGACACGTAAAAAGCCACAGATTTTATGATGGGGAATGAAAAGTTCCCTATTTTTTTGTGACTCAGTTCAAAATGTGAGCATTAATACCACTGGTTGCATAAGAAAGTGTTTGTTTCATTTCTATTTCATTACTACTTTGTTATGTGTTCGTTGCGATTGATTCGGATTTAATCTGTTTCTAAGCGAACCGGTACAAACAACTATACGGATGTTAACAATGAAAATGAAAACTCTAGCCGTTGCAGTGGCGGCACTAGCATGTGGTTCACAGGCCTTCGCAGCAGAAGTTTACAACAGCGATGGTACATCTTTATCGATCGGCGGTCACGTTTCAGTTGGCGTGGGTGAGTATTTCGAAGAAGATGTAAAAGTTCACCAAGTGTCTCCACGTATTAACGTTGCGGGTAAGAAAGACATTGGCAACGGTATTACTATCGACGCTAAAGGTGAATGGGCGCTTAACTACCTAAACGGTGGCGAGCAATCGTTCAAAACTCGTCTAGGTTACATCGGTGCTACTCATGAGCAGTTTGGCCGTTTAGTAGCAGGTACTCAATGGTCACCTTACTACGATGTCGCTGGCGTTGCGGATCTACCAATCGCGTTTGCGAACGACTTTTTGTACGACAACCACGGCAACCTAGGCTCAGCTCGTGCTGATAAAATGCTTAGCTACCGTAAAGGTTTTGAATTTGGTGAAGGTTTTGCTTTCAACCTAGGTCTAGGTTGGCAAGGTGAGCAAACTTCAGATGCAACAACATACGAGCAACGTGGTCAAGTTGCATTGAGCGGTTCTGTAGCTGGCTTTGGTCTAGGCTACGTATACAGCGGTGGTGATGTTAAAAACGCGACTCTAGGTACTAAGAACGCTGAATCACACCTATTCTCTGTAAACTACGGTCAGTACGGTTCAGGTCTATACGCAGCAGTAGTATACGGTATGAACGAGTACTTCTACCAAATGCGTAAAGACACTTCTCAACTTGAAGCTCTTTTGGCATACGGCGTAAACGATTGGACATTCAGCGTTAACTACGAAGGCGTAGAAGACGAAGAAGACAATAAGACAGTTTCAAGCGAAACTGCGCTACAAGCAGAGTACGCTGTAACTCCTGCTTTCGTAACGTTTGCAGCTTACCAGTTTGATCTAGGTAACGACTACAACAATGAAGAGAACGACTACTGGACTCTAGGTGCTCGTTACTACTTCTAATAAATAGGCCAGTTTCTACTGCCTAAACACATTTATTGTGTTAACGCCTACTCGTTGTGAGTAGGCGTTTTTCTTTCTGCTATCCTTTGGCTATAAGAGACGCTAGTCATTCTGTGCTTAGGTAACCCCACTCTTTGTTTAGAGAGTGCGTCTATAAAAAATGCCCGCAACTTGCGGGCATTTTTGTTGTTAGAAGAGATGCAGTTCTATTAATACGCTTATTTTTTATCGAGTAAATCGAGGAAGAAGGCATACTCTAGCGCATCTTCTTTTAAGCGTTTAAATCGACCAGATGCGCCGCCGTGTCCGGCTTCCATATCGGTTTTGAACAACAAGACGTTATCGTCTGTCTTCATTTCACGAAGTTTGGCGACCCACTTCATTGGTTCAAAGTACTGTACTTGAGAGTCGTGCAAGCCAGTCGTTACCAACATGTTCGGGTAGTTTTGCGCCTTGATGTTGTCGTAAGGCGAGTAACTCAACATATAGTCATAGTATGTTTTGTTATTTGGGTTACCCCATTCATCATACTCATTGGTGGTCAATGGAATCGATTCATCGAGCATGGTGGTTACCACGTCCACAAACGGAACATGTGCACCGATACCGCGGTACAGTTCTGGTGCTTGGTTGATGATAGCCCCCATTAAGAGACCTCCTGCAGAGCCACCAACAGCGAAGACTTTATCTTTCGCGCCGTAGCCTTGTTCAACCAAACCTTTAGTCACATCAATAAAGTCGTTGAATGTGTTTTGCTTGGTTAGTTTTTTACCGTCTTCATACCAAGGGCGGCCAAGCATTTCAGATCCACGAATATGAGCAATGGCGTAAACAAAGCCGCGATCCAATAGACTCAAACGTGTCGAGCGGAAAGTTGGCTCAATGGTTGCGCCATAAGATCCATAACCATATTGGTAGAGTGGATTCGTACCATCTTTCTTAAATAAGTCTTTACGATACACCAAAGAAACGGGTACTTCTTTACCGTCACGGGCTGTGACCATGATGCGTTCTGATTGGTAATTGTCAGGATTAAAATCACCAAGTACAGGTGTTTGCTTCATGATTTCTGACCCGCCCGTTTTTAGATCGAAATCGTAGTAGGTTCCTGGAGTGGTTAAACTGCTGTAATAAATACGAACTTTCTCGTTATCCAGCTCTAGGTTACCTGTCAAATAGGCAGCAAACGCATCGTCATTAAATGTGAGGGGGAATTCTTTTCCTGTTGAAAGCTGACGTACAGTGACGCTTGCTAGGCCGTTAGAGCGCTGCTCATAGACGATGTGATCATCGAATAACTCGAAGTCGACAAGTTGAGTGTTGTCGTCTGCGGCAATCACATCTTGCCATTTAGAGCGGTCATGCATGTCATTTTGATGAACTTTCATCAAACGGAAGTTGACGGCTTGATAGTTAGTATAAATGTAGTACCAATCGCCTAGCTTAGAAATACTGTATTCAATGCCATCTTCACGAGGATAGAACGGTTTCGCCTTTGCTTTAGGGTTGTTCGCATCAATAATAGAGACCCCACTGGTTTCTGTACTCGAATGCCAGATATAAATATCTTCGCCATCTTTGCTTTTGCTTAGTGAGGTGTAATAGGCGCTGTCGGTTTCCTCAAAAATCAGCTCATCGCTGCTTTGTGGTGTGCCCAATACATGACGATAAACTTGGTAGCCCAATAAGGTCTGTGGATCTTTTTTGATGTAGTAAAAGGCGTTGTTATCGTTCTGCCATGCGACAGCGCTTGAGGCCCCTTCGATTTCATCTTGTAGGTAATTGCCTGTTGTCAGGTCTTTGATCTTAAGGGTGTACACGCGGCGGCTTAATGTATCTTCGCCATACGCCAATAAGTTTTCATTCGGACTAACGTATAGGCCGCCGATACTGAAAAATTCATGTTCTTTTGCTAGTTCATTGACATCTAAAATGATTTGTTTGTCTTTGCCTGCAAAGTCTTTAGCTCGCAAATGGACTTCGTACTCGTTATCTCCGGTCACTTCACTTGAGTAGAAGTAGTTTCCTTTACGAACAGGTACTGAGTTGTCGTCTTTTGCGATACGCCCTTTAATTTCTTCAAATAGCGTATCTTGAAATGTTTCAGTGTGCTTTAGAACGGTTTCTGCGTACAGATTTTCTTTCTCTAGGTGCTGTAAAATTTCAGGGTCTTTACGTTCGTCGTCACGCATCCAGTAGTAGTTATCAACGCGGGTATCGCCATGAATAGTCATCGCGTGAGGGACTTTTTTCGCAACCGGAGCTTGAGTTTGTTGAGCAACGATCTGTGCTTGGGAGTATTGAGTCATGCTGGGGATTCCTTGATTGCTGCATCCGGCGACAAGCGCGACCGAGACGGCCAACGTAGTTAAAGTGAAACGCATCTGATTTTATCCTTATTGTACACCCAAGTGGCCTCATCCTGAGGGCTGGGCTTTCATTTTGTTAGTGGTTTTCAGTTGTCCATTCTTTGTTATGGGGTATACCGAAAAAGTGAGAATCCTCAATATTTCCGAGTTGGATACTCAATTTGAAGGAAGCTGAAAACACATTGTGTAAGCAGCTGTTATTTTTAACAAATATCAATTCGAAAGTTAAATCATTCTCATCGGGAAATCGATATAGTGTGATATGAAAAAAGGGACACACTTGTTGAGTGTGTCCCTTTTGGATTTTGAAAGTAAGCTGATAATGATCAGATAACTTGCGGTACTTCGTTTGAGTGATTGTGTGCTCGATTCACCCACATTAACCCAAGCATTGCAATTACCGACATTGCCATCATCAAAATGCCCAAAGGCATCTGGTTATGCGCTGGAAATAGTGACGCGAGCAAAGTTGCGACACCTGCCCCCAAGTTTTGCATGCCACCCAATGTCGCGCCTGCTGTTCCTGCATGGTATGGGAATGGCGCAATCGCTCCAGTTGTTGCTGCTGGGAAGAGAATACCCGCACCCAAAAAGTACACGGTTGCGCCTCCAACCAGCGTTAACGCCGTGGTCAAACCAAACAAGCCTGGGATGAGCACAATAGCAGAGCCCACAAAAATAGAGACCAAGCCTACGTTTAAAGCACGACGCTCAGAGCGACGTCTTGCGATGTAGCTAGATAAGCCCGCACCCACCAAGTAACCTGGGATCGGCAATATAAACAGCAAACTTACCGTTGTTGCAGGTAATTCTAATACCCCACCTAACAACACCCCAGCCGCTGCTTCGAATACACCCACACCAGCGAATGTTGCAACCAGGCAAATCAAAAAGCCTTGAAAGCGACGGTCAGACAAAACGTGTTTGTAGCTTTTGGCTACTGGTTCGAATTTGCGTTTCTCTTTTGGTAGCGTCTCCATCATGCTTGTCATCATGGTGATCACAACCGCGATAGCAAATAGCGCTAAGAACAAGTAGCTCGACCGCCATCCGAAAGCTTCTGTTAGGTAACCGCCTAATACTGGTGCCATTAATGGTGAGAAAATCACACACATGCTAATTAAGCTGTTTGCTCTGTGTAGATCAGAGCCTTCAAAGCAATCGCGAGTCAGAGTGCGTGACATCGCACCGCCGCAGCCAATACCTAAGCCTTGGATAAAGCTACCAATCAAGAACCATTCAAATTGATGTGCAAATAATGCTACCAGTGTACCCGCGATGTAGATAAGCAGCCCGACGATGATGATCGGTTTGCGTCCCAAGCGGTCCGATAGTGTGCCATACGCAAATTGCGACAAGCCATATGGGATTAGGTAACAAGCCATCACAGCTTGAAGTGATGACGCAGATACCAAAAACTCGCCCGCCATATGACCGATTGAAGGCACGTACATTGTCTGGGTCATTTGACCCACGGCAGTCAATATAGCGATTAAAAAGGTAAGTTTCGCTAATGGAAACGAAGCAGACATTTGCGTATCTCTCCAAAAAATTTAAGACGTAAAAACCCTTAGCGCTCTTTTACAGAGTGCCAACTGAATTCTTGTGTTGCGGGGGTATTTGCGCGAGATAATAGTGCTTGCTTGTATAATTAGCAATCGGAAAGTGTGAAGTTGAGCAAGATAAAAATCTATGATTTAAATTAGAAAAACTAATCCGATTTTGTTTTCAAAAAGCGGTGCATTTCTTTGTCTAATTACGTTAAATCTTTTACTTTTCGTGAATAGAATGGCCTTATAGGTAACTGGTTTTAATGGTTAAAGTGCAAAAATAAAGCGTCTGCTCGGTTGATCTGAGTTCAAGATGAAACGAGTGAATAAAAGGTAGAGGAAGGCATCAGAAAGAAAAGGGAGCCGAAGCTCCCTTAGAAATGATTATGTCTATTCGCGCTCAGATGCGTATGCGTAAAGCATTTCTAGTGCGATGGTTGCTCCCGCTAGTGCGGTAACATCACTGTGGTCGTATGGAGGCGATACTTCGACAACATCCATACCCACGATATTCATGCCGGCTAAACCACGAATAATTTTCAGCGCTTTGTCTGAGTTCAAGCCACCACAAACTGGTGTACCAGTTCCCGGTGCGAAGGCCGGGTCTAAGCAGTCGATGTCAAAAGTGACATATACTGGCTTGTCTGCGACGGTGCGACGAATTTCTTCTAGGATCTCGTTCACCGACATGTCATTCGCTTGCATCGCATTAATCACATTGAAGCCGTGATCTTGCTGTTTGTACTCCGTACGAATGCCGATTTGTATTGAGTTCTTTGCTGAGATCAAACCTTCTTTCGGCGCATGGTAGAACATCGTACCGTGGTCGTATGAACTGCCATTTGCATAGGTGTCCGTATGAGCATCAAAGTGAATCAAAGCCATTTGGCCATGATGCTTCGCATAGGCACGCAGGATAGGTAGCGTAATGAAGTGGTCACCGCCCAATCCCAACATGGTTTTACCACTTTTTAGAATTTCACTGGTTGCCGCTTCAAGGCGGTAAGTAAAATCTTCCGCATCACCGCAATCGAACACGAGATCACCTGCGTCGATCACTTTCAGTTTATCCAATACGTTGAAGCTCCAAGGGAACTTCTTACCTTCCCATGCCAAGTTGACTGAGGCACGGCGAATTGCATCTGGACCCATACGCGCACCTGGACGCCCAGATGTTGCCATGTCCAGAGGGACTCCCAACACCACAACGTCTGCGTCTGCCGATACCGGGTTACGAATGTACGGCAGACGTAAAAACGACATAGAGTTGGAGTAAAGCGAATAATCAGTTTTAGTAAACAAATCATTCATATCAGAAGTCCTCTAAATAGGTGTATCCTGCTAGACCTTGTTCTAGTTCTGCTAGGATTTGTGCTTGTTCATTGGCTTCAACTCGCTGTGAAACCAATTGTTTATAATTGTCACGAATCGCATCCACGTCGATATGAACGTAGCGCATCATGTCTTCTACACTATCACCTTCGTTGATGTAACTGATCTCAAATTGACCGTGTTCATCAACATTGACTACAGCACTGTGGGTATCACCAAATAGGTTGTGCATGTCACCAAGGATTTCTTGGTATGCGCCTACTAGGAAAAAGCCCATTAAGTACGGTTTGTCTTTGCTCCAAGCTGGTACAGGTAGCGTGCTCTCGATGCCTTGACCATCAACGTAGTGATCGATCGCGCCATCAGAGTCACATGTGATGTCCAACATCACTGCACGACGCTCTTCCGCCTCGCCCAGACCAGAAAGTGGCAGAACAGGGAACACCTGATCAATACCCCAAGCATCTGGTAGAGATTGGAAGAGAGAGAAGTTCACGAAGAACTTATCCGCAAGACGTTCGCTCAACTCGTCCAGAATCGGACGGTGGAAGCGATTCTTAGTGCTCATCTTGCGGCTTAATTCGAAGTAAATGCGCAGTGACAATTGTTCTGCCCACGCACGTTGTTCCAAGTTAAGCACGCCTGTAGCAAATTGAGAGTGCACTTCTGCCAAATCACTTTGGGTATCATTGTAAATCTCAATTAACGCACGAGCGTCTGTACCATCTTGTAAGTTTTCCCAGTTTCGCCACATGTTTTGTAGCAAAAGCGGAGCGTCATCATCAAGCTCATGTACTTCTTCCGGTAGGTACGATTCGGTACCAATTACGTTAGAAATCAATACAGCGTGGTGCGCTGTTAGCGAGCGACCCGATTCCGAAATGATCACTGGCATTGGTTGTTCGTATTGCAGACACACATCGCCCACTGTGTTGACGATATTACGTGCGTATTCTGCAAGGCCGTAGTTCATCGAATTCGATGATTGGCTGCGTGTGCCGTCATAATCCACTGCCAAGCCGCCGCCCACATCGAAGTACTCGATGTTTGCACCGAGTGCGCGTAGTTCGCAGTAGAAACGTGCAGACTCGTTCACACCATTGCGTACATCACGGATGTTTGCCATCTGTGAACCAAGGTGGAAGTGAACCAGTTGCATCGCGTCTAGGTTGCCTTCGCGTTTAAGACGTTCAATAACGCTAAGCACTTGCGATGCTGATAAACCAAACTTCGATTTTTCACCGCCACTTGCTTGCCATTTCCCTGCGCCTTGAGAGGCGAGGCGAATGCGTAAACCAAGGCGCGGTTTTACGCCCAAACTTTTCGCTTCTTCTAGTACCAGATTCAGCTCAGAAAGCTTCTCTAGTACGATGAATACCTTGTGACCCAGCTTTTCACCGATCAGTGCAAGACGCACATACTCACGGTCTTTGTAGCCATTACACACGATCACGGAGCTACCTTGTTGAGCCAATGCAAGTACCGCCAACAATTCTGGCTTGCTACCCGCTTCAAGACCAAGCTGCTTGGTTTCTAGTTGAGCTTGGCTCGCTAGAATTTCATCCACCACTTCACGTTGTTGGTTTACTTTAATTGGGTACACCAACAAGTATTTGTTTGGATATTGGTATTCTTCAATTGCTTGGTTGAATGCGTGGCAAATACCATGCACACGTTGGTGCACGATTTGCGGGAAGCGTACTAATACAGGCAGATTTAACTGCTTCGCTTCTAGCTCATTTACAATAGCGCTGAAAGGGATTTGATGTGCACGATCACTACGTGGTGATACATATACTTCGCCTTGGTCATCAATGCCGTAGAAACCTTGGCTCCAGTAGTGAACGTTGTAGTCCGCGCGGATGCGGTCTAATTTAGTTGCTTTTTCCAACTCGATTCTCACAAAAATGTACTTAACTCCTTAATTAATTAGAAGGAAAAGTACAAAAAAGCAAATCATGAGGCATTTACCTCATACCCTGACACGAACTCCGTGTGCGCGCATTAACGGATAAAAGTGCCTTTGAGTCTAATGATTAAAATCTATCATCTCGATTATGATTTGTTGTCGTCGCTACGTGTGAATATTTGTTTACCGAAGCGTCCATTCTGCTGTTATAGTTGGTCTGACCAGTAAGGGTTCGGTCATGAAGCATCTCACTAAAATAAGGACATATTTTGCAGCTGCACAGAATTCAGGGGTACATTCAGACCATGTATCTCGCCGAATATCCCGATAAATTATTGTTGCTTGATGGTGCCAGTCGAGCAGACATTCCTCATCTTAAAGACTTTATTGAACATCAACTCCATCGTCCTTTTTCTGACCTAAAGTTGGTTGTTGTGACCCACATGCATCCAGACCATGCTGGTGGTGCGCACAAACTACGTGATTTAACAGGATGTAAGCTATTGGCCGCAAAGCGAGAGAGCCAGTGGTATAGCGGTGTAGACGGTTGGCTAATGCATTTGACCGATTTAATGTTAGCACGCTGGATGGCGAATCGGATGCGTAAACCAAAGCAAAACCTGTGGTATTCCCGCAAGTTAAAGCCAGATATTGAACTTATTGATGGAGAGTTTATTCCTGGATTTGATGATTGGCAGGTGCTAGAAACGCTAGGGCATACTGATCGAGATCTGTCGGTTTATCATTCTGAACAAGATGTGCTGTATGTGGCGGATTTAATGGTGCAGGTGAAAAAGCATCTGATTGCGCCGTTTCCCATATTTCATCCGAATCAATATCGGCAATCATTAAAGCGTGTGTTTGAGATGAATCCGCAATGTTTGCTTCTGGCACATGGGGGAGAGGTGACTTTGGATGAAAAAGCGTATCAGCACATTTTGAATACAGCGCCGACTAAGCCAATGACGCACTGGCGAGTGACAAAAGTTAAAGCGAAGGGATTGTTGTTTGCGTTATTTCGTAGGAAGTAGGCGAAGATAAAGCCAGACGAGTGATGCTCAACAAAAACGTTCGATCACTCATCTGAAGCTACGGGGTTAAGATGCCAATAAGTGAGATTGGCTAGGATCAACGAGCACTTTGTCTGCCATGCCTTGACGACCTAACAACATCATGTAAGTCATTTTTTCACGGTTAGTCAACGTAATGTCGATTGGCCATTGTTGGTCGCCCATACGCAGCATCGTTGTGATCACGCAGCGGTGCTCAAAAGTACCGTTAGAAGATTTAACCTTACGGTTTGCTTTTAGTTTCGCTGTGCAGCGAACCACTTGTTCTAAATGGTATACATCTGGGTGTAGATCGAATGCAACATAAGACTGACCATCTTTTTCAAAGCAATCAATATTGTCTACATGTAATGAAGAGGTTTGAGCGCCTGTATCAATACGCGCTTCAAGGTGAGTAATCCCTAACTCTGGCAAGCAAATAGCTTCGGCATTCCCAATGATCATTTTCTGATTCATAGTGTCATCCTAGCGACGAGTAACAAGAGAGCCGGTTTTTGGCTCTCTTGTGCGTTAAACAAAAATCAACCTTTACCGCGAGTACGGTTTGAATTTGGCTTAGCGTTTTTCTCGATAAAATCGAAGATCATACCTGCAATGTTTTTACCCGTTGCTAGTTCGATGCCTTCTAGACCAGGGGAAGAGTTCACTTCCATTACCACTGGGCCATTTTTAGATTGAAGGATATCCACACCACAAAGGTTCAAGCCCATCACTTTCGCTGCATTTACAGCGGTCGCACGCTCTTCTTTGCTCAAACGCACGAGTTGTGCAGAGCCACCACGGTGAAGGTTAGAACGGAACTCGCCTTCTTTTGCTTGGCGCTTCATTGCGGCAATCACCTTATTTCCGACAACAAAACAACGGATGTCCGCGCCTTTTGCTTCTTCGATAAATTCTTGCACCATGATGTTAGCTTTCAAACCCATGAAAGCTTCAATCACGCTTTCTGCCGCTTTATTTGTTTCAGCAAGTACAACACCAATGCCTTGAGTGCCTTCTAGCAATTTAATTACTAGAGGTGCGCCACCAACGTTTTTGATCACGTCCTGAATGTTGTCAGGATGGTGAGCAAAGCCAGTGCGTGGCAAACCGATGCCTTTACGTGATAGCAGTTGCAATGAGCGCAACTTGTCACGAGAGCGGCTGATCGCGACAGATTCGTTGACACAAAATGTACCCATCATTTCAAACTGACGTACAACAGCAGTGCCGTAAAACGTAATAGATGCCCCAATACGTGGAATAACAGCATCGTATTGCGGTAATTCTTCACCCTTGTAGCGGATCTTAGGGTTGTTGCTCGTAATGTCCATATAACAGTGAAGCGTGTCGATCACATCGATTTGATGCCCACGTTCTTCACCCGCCTGTTTTAGGCGCATGGTTGAATATAAATTCTCATTACGAGAGAGAATAGCAATACGCATGGCAATTCCTTAGTAAGTCAGTACCAAATTAAAATATAAGTATAGAGCATAGAATGCAGTAGGCAGGTGATCATGTTATGACATAACCTACTTACTTCAACGATTTAGAATTGTGGTTGAACAACCACGTCGTCAGAGGTGCGCACCTTAGGGCGTTTTTTTGTGAGATGAAAACGAAAAAGCATCGTCGACACGACAAAAATATTTTATCGAACGCTCACGCCTTGCGGTATGAGACTGTCAAGGGTGAGATAAATAAAATTGAGCAAAAATTTCATCGCTTTGTCACGAATTATCGCTTAAAAAAGCGGCCAATTTGACCGCTGTTTTTAGCTGTTTTGATAGTGACTTAAAAAAAGTTCCGCCGTTTGGGTAGCTAACAGCCTAGATTCTTCATTCGACAAAGAGGGGCGAATTCCCATTAACTGCGGCCAGAATGCACTGCCTTTAAGTAAGTTGTGCAATTGAGTGCTTGCTATATGTACATCATCAATTTGCAAAGCGCCACTGTTCGATTTCTCCGTAAGCCAGCGGTACAGGGCGGTTTCCTGTTTCGACATTTGTTCTGCTTGTTCTTTGAGATCTTCCGGCTTAAATAAGAAGTGCCCAAATGCCACTTTTGCCAGCTCAATATAGTTTGGTTCCGTCACCACAATGATCTCGCTGTAGAGTAATTCAATCAATTGATCTTTGAGTGGCAGAGTGGCCAAGCGTTTAATATCGCTTTCCATTATTGACGAACGCCAAAGCTCAGTCAGCAACTCCGTCACGATCGCTTCCTTAGAAGGGAAGTGATTATAGACCGTGCGCTTAGAGACTTGTGCGATTGCAGAGAGCTTATCCATGCTGGTGTTTTGCACCCCAAACTCTTGGAACGCTTGCCTTGCCGCGCACAAGATGGCTTCTCTTTTGGTTTCGCTACGACTTTTTCTTTTTACATTCATAAGCTTGCTAAGTTAAGAAGATCATTTCTTGATCTATTTTACACTAAGTAGTTTACTTTTGATAATTAGAATGTAAACTGCACAGTGTAGTTTACTTTTGTTCGGGTTAACTTTTTATGAAAAAAACTTTGCTAGCCACAGTAGGAGCGTTCGCGATGGGTACATCAATGATTTCTTGTTCTAATGTTGATACTGAAAAAGCGCCAACATACCCGGACAAATTTGCAAATACAGAGTTGGAATACAAAAGCGGTTTGGGCGACATGTTCGAAATCATGAAAGCGTATTTTACGACTGAGCGCCTTAACCCAACACCAACGATTGAAATTCCAGTGCATGCGATCACAGCGCGGCAACTGTTAGAAGAGCAAGATGACGTCATCTATCGTCTGGGTCATTCAAGCGTATTAATGAAGCTCGATGGAAAACTGGTAATAACCGACCCTGTATTCAGTGATCGCGCGTCTCCTGTACAATGGGCAGGGCCAAAACGCTTTCACCAAACCCCCATCACGATAGAAGATTTGCCAACTATCGATGTGGTGGTGATCAGTCATGACCATTACGATCACCTAGATAAAGCTTCTATTAAAGTGCTAGGCGACAAGGTGGGCACTTTCTTGGTGCCGTTAAAAGTAGGCCAATTACTGGTGAATTGGGGTGTACCCAAAGAGAAAGTGATCGAACTAGACTGGTGGGAGTCACACTCTGTTGACGGCATTGAATATACACTAACTCCGACTCAGCATTTCTCTGGTCGAGGTTTGACAGACCGCGATACGACGCTGTGGGGCAGTTGGGTTATCAATGCACAGCAACATAAAGTGTTCTTCAGTGGTGACTCTGGTTACTTCAATGGCTTTAAAGAGATTGGCGAAAAGTACGGTCCGTTTGACTTCACTATGATCGAAACCGGCGCATACAATGAACTTTGGTCAGACATTCACATGTTCCCAGAGCAAAGCGTTCAAGCACACATTGATGTGCAGGGCAAAGTGATGATGCCAATTCACAACAGTACGTTTGATTTATCGATGCATGATTGGAATGAGCCGATGCAACGCGCGTTAGATATCAGTGAAGAGCGCGGTGTAACGTTAGTGAGCCCTGAGATTGGTCAACGCTTGGCGATTGCGGAGCCTCAGCCTGCGAAGGCATGGTGGCAATAATGGCTGAGCTAAACAGCCAAACATCAGAATAGTTAAGTCACTTATTAGTAGTTACTTGGTCAGGGATAAGGATAAAGGTGCGATGAAAGCAAAGTGGACGTTGTTACTTACATTAAGCATTCTGCCTACCTTTGCACTAGCAGGAGTAGAGCAAGATATCTCGACGTTGATAACACGAGTTGAGCAATCCTCTTGCACCTTTATCCGCAACGGCAAGTCGTACACTAATCAAGAAGCAGCAGAACACATGCGCAATAAATGGGATTACGCCAAAGATGACGTTGATTCCGTGGATGTGTTTATAAAAGAAGTTGCGTCGAAAAGTTGGTTATCTGGCAAACCATATTGGGTGGATTGCCAAGAGGAACGCATTACCAGCGAAGAGTGGCTAGCATCATTGATGCGCACCACCGATCACATCCAATAACACTTCTTTGATGGTCTGATAGCGCAGAGGTAGAGCACGACTGCGCTTACGAACCAGAAATAGCTCTTCACATACAGTGTTTTTCAGTTGAGCAATGTATAACGTGTCTTTTAATGGAAAATTGTCGACCGCACTTTGAGGCAGCACGGTGAAGCCAAGTCCTTTGCTGACAGGCAGCAAAATTTGGCTCAATTGATTTACGTAGCCGGATAATGGTAAATCGCTCATCTTAATTTCTTGGAGCTGTGGTTCTTCACATTGGTCAAAAAACAGCGTCATGTAATGCTCGGCATCAGGGTGGCTAATGACACCACAGTCATGCAAGAGTTGTGGCGTTATCTGCTTATTTTGATAATGCTTTGGCAGAACCAAGCACAACCTCTCTTTACCAATTCGCTCACTGTGAAACAGACCTTTGTTGGGAACATCAGTCACGATACCAATATCGATGTGCCCTTGCGTTATGGCGTTGAGAATAGATTGATTTGGCGCGGCTTCTAAATGTAACGATAAGCTCGGGTGCTGTTTTTGCTTCTCCAAAATGGGCCCATACAACATTAACGCCATTGCACCAGAACAAGCCAGTTTACAGTGGCCTGAAAACGCATCATCAAAACTGAGCTCTTCGAGCAGCTTCTTCTCTCTATCTTCTAACTCGAGCGCATATGCGTAGACAATCCTGCCTTGCTCGGTTAATTCGAAGCTTTTGTTTTCGCGCTTGATCAAGGCATGCTGACAACTTTGCTCTAATTTTTTGATGTGTTGGCTGACGCCAGGCTGAGTCATAAAAAGTTTTTCTGCCGTTTGCGTAAAATGACCGACTTCAATCAATGTCTTAAATGTATGTAACCAAACAGGATTAAGCATAGTGTGTGATTTTCTGAGAGCTTTGTTGGGAGACGTAAAGAAAATGATAGCACGGTGTTTTATGAAAACAGAGAAGACTTAAACGATAAAGATGAATCGCTATCAATACATTACAGACAAAATAAAACCCCGCCTGGTTTCCCAGACGGGGCTTATTCTTTTTCGCAGCAATCCAGCTACTAATAGGTGCTCCCTGCATCTATCCTTGATTGTGGCTAAGTCCTTTAACCGAGTTCCTTGTTCATCGCCTTCCTAGCGGTGTCCATTCTTGCCTATCATCCTGACGGGCGAACTCTATCCTAGAGCTTAACTACATCCTTGCTGACAACTCATCCTAAGCTATCAAATCTTCATCCTGAAGATACCCAATCCTTTAGGCTTTTTTCCTGTTCCCGCCAACATCCTGTCGACAAATTGAGTATTGATGTTTTGCTGATTTGACTCAATTAACTTTTCTAAATTATTTTTACTTATTATTTTAAGTGAATTTAAATATTACTTTTAAATCATATATTTAATGTTTTTTCTGGCATTGCTCTTAGAGGTGATTAATCTATTTGCTTACAACTCTTGTAAGAGATCTCGCACAAGTTTGGTGGTGAATGTATTAATGTGCGCTTTTTGTTCCGAGTTCTGTGGATTGAACTGGATCACAATGCGTTAAAAGGGAGACGATAAAGATGAAAGTGAATTGATCTTGAGTAGAGATTTGTTTGAAAAGAAATAAAAATTCTTGCGGTTTTTATAAACAGTATGGTAAATCTGAAATGCCCACCTTGTTAATCCTTATTAAGATTCAATGACAGTATAAGTAGGGAACTTGATTGCCATTTTTCTGTCATATCTGGTGAGTAAGTTAACCGTGTCAGATAGATAATATGCCGTTTGCCAGTAAAAACAGGCTGCAAGAAACCGGTATTTATCATTATGTTGTGAAATATGTCACGGTTAAATGATTGATTCCCTTATAGATTGAAGGGGATACGACCTTAGACAATAAGCTCCATGAGGAGCGTTACTTATATAAGATGAGGGACTTTACTATGAAAAAGACTAGAAGAGCTCAGCTACATCGTGTGCGTATTCAATACTGGAAAGACACGAAAGACGCCCCAGCTAAAAAATCATAGTTAATTATACCTAAAGGTACGAGCTGGCTGTGGAACACAGTTTCCCGTTGATTGCCAGCTCAAAAACACCACAATCACATTCACTCCGCGCAACTTCCCAAACCCCTATTTTTACTATCGCATTCTTCAAAAAATAAAAAAGCCAGTCTTAAGACCAGCTTTCTCTACCATTTACTGAGCTCTGCGTATTACAGGTTGCCCTTTAGTTACAGGTAGTTGGCGTCAACTAGTTCGCCCGCTTGCGCGCTTTTCACTTCTGGACGTGCTTCTAACCATTTAATAACTTGCGCTTTCTGTTCTTCAGTCGCACTGCCGTAACGGTCAGTAGAACATAGGAAGCCTTCAAACAGTTCTAGACCACCGCCACCTAAGCAAAGACCAAGCTCGTCAATGTAGTCGATAAAGTCATCAACGAATGCATCGTAACGGTCGAAGTCGTTAATGTCTGTTTCACAGCTGATCTCGAATCCTAGGATTGCGAACTCACCTAAGAACAGCTTTTTACGGATACGACGGCTCTTATTATCGATCTTGTCTAATTTCATGATTATCTCTCGTAGATGATTTGATTTCGTACACCTTATACCTTCTATCACACTTTAGCCCAAGTAAAATCAGAATGAAGCGATACAGTTGGTGATTATGTGACCAGAATTTAATTGCTTCGTTAGCTGTGTTGGTTGGTTTGCAGTATTGTTGAAACACAAGTTTCATATGTTTTAAGCACTTTTGTCATTTTTCTTATCCAAACTTCTTGCCGTTCAACTAATCACTTATTTATTAATTAAACTATAAGATCGGGAAAGTAAAAATGAGCAAGGAAACCTTTGACGCGACGCGTTATAACCAAAGTGAAAACAAACCATTTGAAGAAGTATTAGAAGCGAGCCTATCTCGACGCAGCATTCTGAAAGGTGGTTTAGGTATCAGTGCGATGACAGCGTTTGGTGCTTTCGGATTGGCTGGTTGTAACTCGTCTGACTCAGGGAGTACAGTAAGCAGTGGTTCGGGCGCATCTAAAGCCGTTCTTAACTTTGAATCTATCCCTGGCTCACTCACTGACGCAGTTTCAATTCCACAAGGCTACACCGCACAAGTACTAGTACCTTGGGGAACACCACTTAATGCGCAAGGCAGCGCATGGCAAAATGATGGTACCAACACCAGTACCGATCAGTTAAATGCGCTAGGCATGCACCATGACGGCATGCATTTTTTCCCATTGAACGATAGTACTACAGATGGCTTGCTATGTATTAACCACGAGTACATCGACACATCAGCACTGCATCCAAATGGTCCGACGGTTGAAAATGGCGTACGTACCATTGTAGATGAAGTGCGTAAAGAGATTAACGCGCACGGTGTGTCAGTGGTTCGCATTCAACTGGAAGACAACATGTGGAAGTTGGTTGATACCGACCCACTAAACCGTCGTTATACTGGTGCGACAGTCATGGATTTGTCTGGCCCGGTGGCCCACACATCTTTAACTGTCACTCGTTTCTCACCAGATGGCAGCCAAGCGCGTGGTACGTTAAACAACTGTGGCAACGGCTACACGCCGTGGGGCACGTACTTAACGTGTGAAGAGAACTGGCCTGGTTACTTTGTTAACGCCGGGACTCGTACAGAAGAGCAAGATCGCATTGGTGTTGATGACCAAAGCACACGCTACTTGTGGGAGACATTAGCAGGAAATGCAGAAGAGCGTCTTGATGAGTTCTCTCGCTTTAATGTGGCTCCAACAGGAGCAAGTGCGATGGATGATTACCGTAATGAAGCCAATGGTCACGGTTACATTGTCGAGATTGACCCTTACACGCAAAACTCACGTGCGAAGAAACGTACTGCGCTAGGTCGTTTCCGTCACGAGGGCTGTACTTTCGGTAAGCTTGAAGAAGGCAAACCAGTGGTATTTTATTCTGGTCACGATTCTCGCTTTGAGTACCTATACAAATTTGAATCTGCGGCAGCGTGGGATCCAGCAGATGCTAACCCTGATAACCGCTTGGCGATGGGTGACAAGTACATGGACGAAGGCACACTGTATGTGGCGCGCTTCAATGAAGACAGCACAGGTACTTGGTTACCATTAACGCTTGATAGCGTAACAACCGCTGGTGGTACATTAGCGGATCACTTTGATTCACTGGCTGAAATTATCATCAATACTGCGGGTGCGGCGGATTTAGTTGGGGCAACACCAATGGATCGACCAGAGTGGTGTACGGTTGATCCATTCACGGGTTCAGTATATTTAACATTGACGAACAATACGCGCCGTACAGATGAAACCAATCCTGCGAATCCACGTTTGAATAATAAGTTTGGTCATGTTATTCGTTGGGATGAAGGTGCTTCAGCAACTGACTTTAATTGGGATATCTTTGTGTTTGGTTCGCCAGCAAATGGTGATGCAGATACCAACCGTTCTGGCTTGAATGAGTTAAACCAGTTTGCGAGTCCAGACGGATTAGCGTTTGATGGCCGTGGTATTTTGTGGATTCAGACTGATAACGGCGCAGATGAAGTTACATCTTACACCAATGATCAAATGTTGGCTGTTGTGCCATCTAAGCTAACAGATGAGAATGGTGATCAAGCTGTGATTGGTGCGGATAATCAAGCTGAATTGAAACGCTTCTTTGTCGGACCAAATGGTTGTGAAGTAACAGGCTTTACCATCAGCCCTGATTACAAATCATTGTTTGTGAATATTCAGCACCCAGGCAACTGGCCATACAGTGAAGATGCAGCCGAAGAAACGCCTGCTGGTGTTTCTGTGCGCCCACGAGCGGCGACAGTGGTTATTCGCCGTGAAGACGGTGGAGAGATTGCAGTTTAATCTCTAAATGAATAAACACCTTAAAATTAAAGCCCTGCAATTGCAGGGCTTGATGGTTTAGGCGAATGCCTAGTTGCACTTTGTACCTAAACAACAGGCTTAGCTTTTCAATGAACCGCCTGAAGTACGAATCACGTCTTGATACCAGAAAAAGCTTTTCTTACGTTTACGTTCTAGCGTTCCTTGCCCATCATCATGACGATCGACATAGATAAAGCCGTAACGTTTGCTCATCTCAGCGGTTGAGTTCGCGACCAAATCGATTGGTCCCCAACTGGTGAAGCCCATCAGCTCAACGCCATCCAAAATTGCTTCATGTGCTTGTACAAGATGGTCGTTCAAGTAAGCGATGCGGTAATCATCTTGAATCTCACCGTTTTCATCGATTTCATCACGTGCACCTAAGCCGTTTTCTACGACGAACAGTGGCTTTTGGTAGCGATCGTGAAGGAAGTTCAGCAGAACGCGAAGGCCTTTTGGATCGATCAACCAACCCCACTGGCTCTTTTCAAGGTATGGGTTTGGTACGCTATCGACAATGTTACCCACTTCCTTCTGTTTCGGATCCGCACTTGCACAGCCACTTGCGTAGTAGCTGAATGAGATGAAATCGACACTTGCCGATGCAATTTCTTCTAAGTCGCCTGCTTCCATCTGAATTTCGATGCCGTTTTCACGGAAGTAACGCTTCATGTAGCCAGGGTACTGACCACGTGTTTGTACATCACCGAAGAACAACCACTTGTTGTTTTCATGCATTGCAGCAAGCACGTCATCAGGGTTACAGGTGTATGGGTAGTTGATTGCGCCAAGCAGCATGTTACCAATCTTGCCGTTGGGTACGATTTGCTGACACAGTTTTACCGCTTTTGCGTTGGCGACTAGTTGGTGGTGAATCGCTTGGTAAATCTCTTGTTCACTGGCGTCTTCTTGCAAACCAACACCAGTAAATGGTGCGTGTAGAGACATGTTGATTTCGTTGAACGTTAACCACAGCTTCACTTTGTTTTTGTAGCGTTCCAGCACGGTGCGGGCATAACGTTCGAAGAATTCGATGACGCGACGATCGCCCCAACCGCCATAGTTTTCAACCAGTGCGTAAGGCATTTCGTAGTGAGATAAAGTTACGAAAGGTTGGATGTTATGCTCGGCAAGTTCGTCAAAAATTTTATCGTAGAACGCCAAACCTTCTTCGTTAGGTTCTAGTTCGTCCCCGTTAGGGAAGATGCGGCTCCATGCCAAAGAGAGACGCAGACAGTTAAAGCCCATCTCTTTGAACAGCGCGATGTCTTCTGGGTAGCGATTATAGAAGTCGATCGCCACGTCTTTGATACCCGGTGTACGTTCTTCACGGGTTTGATGCGGACTCAAAATACCGTTTGGCAGTATGTCTGATGTCGATAACCCTTTACCCCCAAGGTTGTACGCCCCTTCTACTTGGTTTGCAGCAATGGCACCACCCCAAAGAAAATGTTCAGGAAACTTAATCATGTTTCTCACTCTTTATATTTAGGAAATGTTTGTGGATTTATTGCTTGAGAATAGTGTAGGAGACACCTCGATACTTGTATCGAGATCGTATTTTTATCAGTTCATCACCAAACGTCAGTAATGATAAACATTGATATATAGGATGGTTGTTAACAATGCCAACCTAAGTGAATTTAGATTGGCATTCATATTCAAAACGTAAATGCTAAATTCGCCGCCGCGCCAAACTGGTTATCGCCAGCGTAAGAGCCAGCGAGGTCTAAACTGATCACATCAAAAGGACTGATGCCAATGCCACCTGTCACTGAGTTATCGAGATTATTTTCTAGGTCAATTTCATAACCAGCGCGAAGTTGTGCCCACCCCCAAGCATTCCCCTCGATACCGACACGAATAAACTGAGTGTCATCGTCGAGCTCTTTAAAGCGCTTTTGTTTGGTGAGATCGGCGTCTAAGCTCAGAGCTACATAGTTCCCGACATAACCGATGCCAACTGTCGCTTGTGTTGTGAGTTCGTAGGTATAGTTGCCCAGTTTTGTTTCAATATCTTGCTCGAAGACGTCTTTTAATGAAAGGCCTGCTCTAAATGCGTTGTGATACCAAGCGACCCCAAGATCCATATTGAAAGTATTCTTTGATACTTCACTTTTGTCGTAATCCTCGATATCAAAGTCGTCTAGTGTTGTACGTTGTGTGTAGGTTTTAAGTTGTTGGTATTTTGGTGTAATACCAAATGCGAATTGTTGTTCGCCTATAGTGTAAGCACGAGATAGAGCAATACCATATTCCACATTACCGAAAGCAGCTAGGTTAACGGCAGAATTGAGGTATCGATCTGCGGTGTTTGTTGAATCTGAGATATCGGGTGCAGCAAGTATCTCCACATAACCAGTGCTAAACAGGTTTACAGACATGTAGCGCGTCGGAATAGCAATTGCGAGGCTTAGCCCTCCGTTAATGACAACTGGGACGCTCTTATCCAACTGATCGAGGAGGCGATTAAGCTCGGCCTCGTTCGCTGGAGTAGGAATGCCCTGAATACTATCATAAAGGTCTTGGGCGTCATCTACGGCTGACAACGCTTCATCCTCGTCGTGGATATTGACCCCGACAGCCGGAATGAGCAGACCGATATCATCATTTTCTCGATAGAGGGCACCCAAGGCTGGGTTATGTAGGGGCGCGGTCAAATAGTCAGCAGAAACGACGCCTGTATTTCCCATACCATGACTTCGAGCGTCGGCAGCGTAAGGTGCAGAAAAAGCGTGAGGTGATAATATAAAAAGCGCTCCTGTTGCAGCAAAAGTTATTTTTCTCATAACGCATCCATTCTTACTTTTAAATAATTACTTATCATTAAATTAGACGGTGGGAGCTAAAACTGGTGTCAACCACCAAAAATTGCTCTGATGAATGGTATGTGGCGATTCATCAAGTTAAGCGTAGGTTAGGCAACTCGCTTTATAAAGTTGAACAGGATTTATATTGCTCTCTTATTGAGAGAAAAGGATTGATAGATGGGAGAAGTTAGGTCAGCTTCGGTGAGGAGCGAGTTTAAATACTAAGATGAAGGACATTCCTTCAGTAGTGTTGAGCTGTGCGCTGACTTTCCCTTGCATATCACGCATATTGTTGGCTGTAATCGCTAAACCTAGCCCCAATCCTTCCCCAATTTTCTTTGAGGTTTGGAATGGCTCGAACATGGATTCAAGCATCTCATCCGACACGCCGCAGCCATTATCACTGACGATCAGTTCGACCTGATTACCGGTTGGGTTGACGATCAAGCTGAGCTGCGGGTTGGTGGTGTTGTTCATTGCGTCTAGCGCATTCGAGACAAGATTACCGAGCACCTGAAGCAGTCGTTGTTCTTCACCCATGATATTAGGTAAGTCATGAGGAACACGAACACGCACATCCACTTTGTCTAATTGGGATTGATAAACGCGTAAGGTCTCTTCGAGTGCGGAGGTAAGAGAAATTGCTTGTAGGCTTTCTGGTTTGTTATAGGCGAACGTCTTTAACTGGCTAGTCATGCTTGCCATGCGATCAATCAGCTTCTGTACTAATACGTTGTTGGCTTTCATCATCGCGGTTTCACCGCGCTCTGCTAGCAGCTCGTTCGTGGTGAGCAGGGTACGCAAGCCCGTCAGCGGCTGATTGAGTTCATGAGTGATCGCGCTCGACATGCGACCCAAGGCGGCCATTTTGCTCGATTCAATCAACTGGCTTTGCGCCTCTTTTAGTGCTTGAGTTCGCTCTTCAACCCGTTGTGCCAGTTCTTGGTTGACCTGTTGCAGTGACTGTTCGGCTTTTTTCCGCTTGCTGATGTCGATGATCGTTGCAAGGAAATACTGCTCGCCATGCCAAGGGAAACTGGTTAGCGAGAACAGGACAGGGAAGACGCTTCCATCGCTGCGTCTGGCAATGGTTTCGACCGTACTGATCTCTGCGAGCTCTTTATGTTTAGGTAAGTCCTTGAGCAACTTAAGTGTGGTGGAATTAGGATTGCCTGCATCGAATAACTCCCAAGCAAAAGCGTGTCGATTGACGCTTTCTGGTAAACAGAACAAACGCTTCGCCATTGGGTTGAGATCGAACAGTTGTCCTTGTTCATCAATCAATAGCAAACCAACGTGGGTTTTATTGATCATCTGTTTCAAGCGGCGTTGAGACTCTTCCAACAGGGCTTGAATTCGCTGTTGATTGATGTGCTTTTGGCGACGTTGTAGACCAATGATGACGAGTAATATAACCAATAAGAGTAGCGCTGCTACGCTCCAACCAATTACGTTGATGGTTTGCTGAATCGGCTTAGAAGGGGTGAGGTAGCTTACGTACCAATTCAAATCATCCAATTTTACGGTGTGCGCAAAATAGCGTTGCTGATTGAGCGTCCACACACTGATATTGGTGTTGTCGTATAAGCGCTGCGTTTCTAACTGAACGGTGTTGCTCGGTTCGTTAAACCAGTCAGCGTTATAGAGCGAGCTGCTCGATAGGAAAAAGCGTTGCTGGCGATTTTGCAACGTAATGATGTCTTGGCTAGTAATAGTCTGTTCGGTCAATAAGCTGAGGTTGATTTGCACCACCACAATGCCTGCTATATCCAGACCGTCGTAGATAGGGGCTGCAAGATAATACAACGGACTCGAACCTTTGGTTTTGTTCACCAAGGAAACACCGCCGCCTTGATTGTGAATTTGTTCCACAATGGCTTTTCGGTCAGATAGGCTAAAGCGCTCTTCGATTAAACTCGAGACCAATACTTCGCCAGAGTTAGACAGGATTAGCCAACCTTCCGTATTGGCGGCTTTATCTAGCTGAGTCAGTTGGGTTTGCAACGGTTCGTAATAAGTCCGGTTTCCTTTCACAAACGCGATGGTTTCCGGGTTATTGGTGACAAGGTAAGGCAAGTGATAGAAGCGTTTGAGTGCACGGCGAACTTCACCGATATAGTCGAGCAGTTTTTGTTGAGCTTCGGTTTGAGTTTGTACGCTCAACCATTGACGAGCAACCTCTCTGCTGGCGCTATAACAAGACAACATCAGCACTGCTGCAATTACGACCACAAGCCACGTTTTGCCATTCCTTTTGCGCTGCATACTGACTCCGTTCAGCTAGTGCGTTCTCACCGAGAGTCATTAAAGAGTGCGCCTAACTGGTTGGATGTTAAAGACTTGTAAGCAAGAAGTGAGATCTAGCTCCTTTTCTCCTCAGTGGTTTTTGCTACCGTTAGCAAAGAGCGATTTCTATTCCACCTACGGTAGTAACTCATGGCTTTTGACGACACCCCTAAAATTGCACTTATCGAAGACGATGACATTGTTCGTCAGGCTACCAGTCAGTGGCTGCAACTGGCGGGGTTCGACGTGACCGCATTCAGTTTAGGAGAAGAGGGGAAAGCGGCCATTCTTAGCCAAGAATTTGATGCGATTGTCAGTGATGTTCGCCTGCCGGACACCGATGG
The DNA here is from genome assembly GCF_033338975.1 of Vibrio sp. Vb0349. Classification (NCBI taxonomy): domain Bacteria; kingdom Pseudomonadati; phylum Pseudomonadota; class Gammaproteobacteria; order Vibrionales; family Vibrionaceae; genus Vibrio; species Vibrio sp. Vb0349. The sequence continues at coordinate 45,090 of NZ_JAWOTS010000005.1, forward strand.
TTTGTCGATACTAGAAAGCCTGATTGCCAATCACATTCCAACGCCGGTTATCTTGATCACCGGACATGGTGACGTTGACATGGCTGTCGGGGCGTTACAAAACGGTGCGTTCGATTTTATCGAGAAACCTTTCCAACCTGAGCGCTTATCTCAACGTGTGACCGAAGCGGTCGAGAGTTATCGCGCACAAACGTCTACTCAAGATCGTCAAGAGTACCTTTCTAGCGTTAGCGGCTTAGAAGAAGTGTTGATTGGGCGAAGCCGAGTAATGCGACAGCTTAGAGAACAAGTTGCCAAGTTAGCGCGCATTGATACCAATGTGATCATTTACGGTGAAACAGGTTGTGGTAAAGAGCTGGTGGCGACCAGTTTGCATAATGAAAGCCAACGTAGATCCCATCATTTTGTGCCAATCAACTGTGGCGCTATTCCTGAGAACTTGTTTGAAAGTGAGCTGTTTGGGCACGAAGCGGGGGCATTTACCGGAGCGGGTAAAAAGCGCATTGGTAAGTTGGAATACGCGGATAAAGGCACCTTATTCTTTGATGAAATCGAGAGTATGCCGCTGTCCATGCAGGTGAAAGTCTTGCGTTCATTACAGGAACATACGGTTGAGCGCGTTGGGGGTAACCAACAGATCTCGGTTGATTTAAGAGTGATCGCCGCCGCGAAAGAAGATCTCAATGATCATGACGAGTTTCGTCAGGATTTGTACTATCGTCTTAATGTGGCGCAGATCTATTTGCCACCGCTACGTGAGCGAGAAGAAGATGCGTTGATCTTGTTCGAACACTTTGCTCTGAAAAGTAATCCTGAGAGTCGTCCGCTGAGTGAAGCCGATAGAAAGGCCGTTCTTGCTTACTCTTGGCCCGGTAACGTACGTGAGCTTAGGAATGTAGCGATGCGTTTTGCATTGGATGAAACCGTCTCCGTGATGGAAATTCTGTCCAGTCGACCATCCTCAACAACCGAAGAGACGCATGCAGGCGTGCCGTTGGCGATTCAGCTACATAACTTTGAACGTAAGGTGCTACATGATTCTTTAGTTAGGCATCATGGACGCATCAATGAGGTGATGCAGGAGTTGGATTTACCACGTCGAACCCTTAACCAAAAGATGCAGAAGTTTGGTTTGAATCGCTCCGACTATACTTAGTGCGATTTCTAGCTAATTCGAAATTACTGGCATAACAAACACGTTATGCGCTTTTGGCTGGAGCTGGGACAAACTTATAATTTAGGTCTTTCCCTTCTCCAAACAAGGTAACGAGGTTCCTTCCAGTATGTTTAGAGCTATATAACGCTTCGTCTGCTTCAGCAAGCGCCTCTTGAAGTGATTGCCCCTCAGATAACTGACTGATACCAAAGCTAATGGTCACTTCAGTTTTAAATGATTGCAAAGCGGTTTCAGTTTCGACCGCAAGGCGAATTTGCTCTGCGAAAATTTTGGCTTGCTGTGCTTTTTCGAGCAAAACAATCATGAACTCGTCACCACCAAATCGCACAATGCAGGCTGACTCAGGAAGATGCTTTTTAAAAATAGTGGAGATCGTTGCCATGACGGAGTCGCCAACCGTGTGACCATAGTGATCATTAATCGCTTTGAACTTGTCTACATCAGTCATAATAATGCTGATTGCTTGGCTTTTTTTATGTGCTTTACTAACCAAGTTTGGAACGATTTCTTCCATGGCTCGACGATTATATAGCCCTGTGAGTGCATCTAAATGAGAGAGATCATTAATGGATTGCACCAAGCGTCCGTTAATTAACCACAGCATACTAAAGCTCAAAGCAACGATCAGGCAGATGCTAAATAAGAAAGTCAGCTGATGGATAAGGCCTGCGACCATAAAGCTTGGTAACTCACCTGAAAAAGTACTCCAAAGCGCCCTAAATCCCATAAAAAAACTAAATCCAAAGAAAGAGTAAGCCATTGCTTTAACAGGGAGCTTTAAGTCCTTTTGGATACCTTTAAGCATAGCGACACCACTAAAGAAGGTGACGATACAAATATACATGCTCAGATAAATAATACGGCTTTTGATAGAAGGATCATGGAAGGTGAAATAGTAAAATGAACCACTGAAAACAGGTGTTAACAAGGTGAGACAGTGAGCCAATTTTAAAGGGTATTGACGAAAAATGCTTACGCTATATAGCGTAAGCAAGAAGCCGACTAATATGAGAGTGTTGGCTATGACGATGGTCAGCCAGTCTGGCGCAGAGCCTCTAAAGCCAAGTAAAAAAGGGCCTAAACCAATAAACAGTAGTGATATCGAGAAGGTTTTTAAGCCTTTGACTCTACCCTGAGTGTATTGATAACAAAGCAGACTAATAGAGTAAATGCAAGAGAACAGAATAACGATAAAGTTCAGTGTTCTGATGTCTAGATACTGATTATCCATAGGCGACCCATATCAATCTTTCATTCAGGCAACTCCTTTGCCTGATATCAATAAGCGAGCTACATAGTAACGCACTTATTGAGCGATGTCTTATGTTAAACGGCTATTCATTCACCAGCTTGAATTGTTCGGTTTGGTTGGTTTTCGTCGTAAACAGCAGACCAACAATCATCATAAATACGCTAGGCACAATCCAGCTAGCAAAGTCATTGTACAGAGGCATGTAATTACCCATCCACTCATCAGTGGAACTTGGCATGTAACCTAGGATGTGCAGCGCATCAACACAACCAAACGTTAGAGCAGTGAATGCGGTCACGACCACCATGATTTGCGACATCTTGTTGCGCACTGGAGCCATGATCATCAACGCAATCGCTACTGGGTGAAGCGCCACAACCGCTGGTAATGTGATAGCCAATAGTTGCTCCAGACCTACGTTGGCGATCAAACCAGCCAATACCATGGTCGTGATAACGCAGCCTTTGTAGTTCACTTTGCTGAAAGTGTTGTCGTAGAACTCACTGCCTGCGGTGGTTACGCCGATAGCAGTAGTCAAACACGCCAATACCATCACGGCACCTAGTAATAGTGAACCAAATGCGCCGAAGTGGCTGAAGGTGAATGCCGTTAAAATGTCGCCACCATTGCTGAACTCAGAACCCAAGTATGAGCTTGTCGAGCCAATATAAGCCAATGAGATGTAAACAAATGCCATGGCAACCGCGTACATTAAAGCTGCAATTAGTGTGTATTTTGCGGTGGCTTTCGGGCAATCCACACCCATGCTGCGAATCGCGCGGAAGATAATCCAGCCAAAACCGATAGAGCCTAGCGCATCCATGGTCATGTAGCCTTGGGTCAAGCCTTCAGCAAATGCGCCAGATACGTATGGTCCCGTTGCGGCAGTTAGCTCTCCTGCAGGAGAAACCAAAGCCGTCACAGACATGATGATTAAGATCGCCATCAAGGCAGGCGTTAAGATCTTGCCTAGGTTGTCGACCAGTTTGCCCGGATATAGCGCAAACAAAATGGTGATAGCACAGAAGGCAATAGTGAAAGGAACCAAAGCAGCATCACCAAACATTGGCGCAAAGCTGAATTGGTAAGCCACGGTAATCGCACGTGGGATTACGAACGCAGGGCCAATCACAATAAATACCATCACCCAAAAACTGGTCGCCAAAGGTTTAGGTAGGGCGGCGGTTAATTTGTCTGAACCGTTTACGATAGCCACCATCACCAGTGCCATCGCAGGCAGACCTACACCCGTCAAGAGGAAGCCAGACATCCCGCTCAGAAAGTTTTCACCTGCTTGGTAACCCAAAAATGGAGGGAAGATCAGGTTACCCGCGCCTAAGTACATGGCGAAAGTCATGAAGCCCAAAGCGGCGATATTGCGTGCGCTTAACATTGTTATTCCTCTTATGTTTCGCTTGGAAGAAACTGAAAGGAATGGGAGGAGTATGTGGTGTTCCCGTCAGCTTCTTCTCAAGCTGACAGAAAGTTTAGATATAGCCTGTCAGCTCTGAATCAGTTCCAGAGAGAGCAGGAGGATCGCAGCAGCAACGCCAGATGGGCGTTTTAAAGCGAATTGTAATTGCGCAGTTGCTGACATGGGTGATCCTTAAAGACGAAAAAATACCAAGGAATATGTTTGCCTTGGTGTGTTGTTACACTAACGAACATAGGGCCATTGGCACAACCCCGAAGTAGAAAATAAGTTGATACGGTCAATGTTTGTTTCTGAACTGGTGGATCGAGCTGCTTTTTAAATTCAAAATTAGAATAAATGACTTTTCATTTCTGTAACATGGCTTTCTTTGCTGTATTTTTGTGCTATTTGTAGTCGTTTAGGCTATAAACCTCAGCTGATAAAGTAAGCAGTGTAGAATGATGCGCTTTTTGTTCTTATTGTTAAAACGCTCACTAGTTGCAGTTCAATCCAAAATCACGTCGGCAAAATATTGCTTATTAGCGAATTAGGCATTTGTTTCGTGTTGATCACATTTTATTAACCTTTTGCGATCTAGGCGTGCAACCTTCTCCTCTTCAATGAGCAAGATCTTGCTCATTACTTTGCTATCAAATCAGCATGATTTTGCTCATTTTTGATGTCTTTCAGTACTTAGTTCAATAAATACAAAGGGTTAAAAGTTGGCATTTCAATTGCTCTAGGGAATGTGTTGTTAATGAAGGTTTAACATGATGTAAATCCCCAATCGTGAAACGACTACACGGAGAGTAATAATGAAAATGAATAAGCTGGTAAAAGCTTTGGCTGTCGCTGTGACTTCTTTTGGTATTGCTGCTAACGCTGCGGCAGAAGATCGTAGCTACATTCTTGCAACGGCATCGACAGGTGGTACTTACTACCCTGTGGGCGTAGCGTTGGCGACGTTAAGCAAAGTGAAGTTGGCACCAAAGCACCACTTCTCCCTTTCTGCAATCAGCTCTGCGGGCTCTGGTGAAAACGTCAAACTGCTGAACGAAAACGAAGCACAGTTCGCGATTCTACAAGGTCTTTACGGTGCATGGGCTTGGTCTGGCGAAGGTCCTTATGAGAAAAGCGGTCGCCAAGAGCAGCTGCGTTCAGTCTCTATGCTGTGGCAAAACGTTGAGCACTTTATTGTTCGCTCTGACTTAGCAAAAACTGGCACGGTGACTGACCTGAACAACCTAGATGGTAAGAAGTTCTCTATCGGTAAGAAGAACTCTGGTACTGAGAACTCGGGTCGCCAAATCATGAAAGGTCTGAAGGTCGACCCTGATAAATTCAATCTTGCTTACATGGGTTACGGCGGCAGTGCGAGCGCACTTCAAAACGGCACCATTGACGGCATGAACACGCCTGCGGGTGTACCTGTTGGTGCGGTCACTCAAGCTTTTGCTGCGTTGGGTAAAGACATTTCGATCCTTTCGTTTACTGACGAGCAAATCAAAGAGGCGAACGGCAACTACAACCTATGGACGAAGTACGAAATTCCTGCGAACACGTATCCAGGTCTAGATAAGCCGATCACTACCATTGCACAGCCAAACTTCTTGGCAGTTCGTGAAGATATCTCGGAAGAAGACGTTTACCAGCTAACCAAAGCAATTTACGAGAACCTGCCTTTCCTACAAGGCATCCACAAAGCAACAAAAGCAATGGCGATTGAGAAAGCGATTGCTGGCTTGCCAGTGCCTCTTCACCCAGGTGCGGCGCGTTACTACAAAGAAATGGGCATCGAAATCCCATCAGACTTAATGGCGAAATAACGCCAACTTCGCCCCGAGTTTTGGCTCGGGGCATTTTATCCCTACCGATTTCTAAGATGGAAAAAGCCGCCAGAGCTTGGAGTATGAGATGAGCGACTCAATAGAAAAGGAATTGCAGAAGTTTGAGCTGCCCACGCGCACTGATTTTCCGTGGGTAACCACCACAATTACAGTGTTTGGCGTGGTGTTGTCTGCTTTGCACATTTGGTTTAATACCTTATCGACGTTACCAGAGTTATGGATTTCCGCGACCCACTTTGCTGGCTTTGCGGTGATTTGTGCGCTTTGGTATCCGGCTCATATCTCTCTTAAGCAGAGTAAGATTGCACTCGGCATCGATGTGTTAATTGCTATGGGCGCGGTCGCGTGTTTGCTCTACATTCCCTATGCCGAAGATGCGCTGTATGAACGCGGTGTGAAGTTCGTGACCAGCGATTGGGTCTTCGCCATCATGGCAATCCTGATTGTGATTGAGCTGATCCGACGCACCATGGGTTGGTTTATTCCAGTGCTGATTGTGGTGTGTTTAAGCTACGTTGTGCTTTGGGGTAAGTGGGCGACAGGTATTTTCCACTTCCCGGGTTTGAGCATGGAAACCTTGCTCTACCGTAGCTTCTATTCTTCTGAGGGCATGTTTGGCTCTATTTCGCGCATCAGTTGGACTTTCGTATTCATGTTCATTCTGTTTGGTGCGTTTCTTGTGCGCTCTGGTGTCGGTGATTACATCATCAATGTGGCACGTGCTGCGGCTGGCAAAATCATTGGTGGTCCCGGTTTTATCGCAGTGATTGGCTCGGGATTGATGGGCTCAGTATCTGGATCTAGTGTGGCAAATACGGTTTCAACTGGTGTTATCAGTATTCCTTTAATGCAAAAAGCAGGTTTTCCTTCGCGCTTTGCGGCGGGGGTTGAAGCTGCAGCGTCGACAGGTGGTCAGTTGATGCCACCAGTGATGGGGGCGGGTGCTTTCATCATGGCGTCTTACACGCAAATTCCTTATGTCGATATCATCGCAGTTTCTTTCATTCCTGCTCTTATTTATTTCTTATCTGTTGCGTTCTTTGTGCGTATCGAAGCCAAACGCAGCGGCGTTCAAAAAATCACGACCAGCGATGAATCTCTATTGAAAGTGCTGATCAGCGGTTGGCACAACCTTATCCCGCTGGCGGTGTTGGTTACTTTGTTGGTTCAAGGCTTTACGCCAACTTACGCTGCTGGCTTGTCGATCATTTCTGTGGTGGTGGCTTCTTGGTTCTCAAAAGATCACAAGATGGGACCAAAAGCGATCATCGAGGCACTTTCACAAGGTGCGAAAAACATGGCGACAACCGCCGTATTGCTGGTGGGTATTGGTTTGGTGATCAACGTGATCAGCACAACGGGTATCGGCAACACGTTCTCATTGATGATCGATGGTTGGGCGAATGGTGACTTGTTCATCATGATCGTTCTGATTGCACTCGCTTCTCTTGTTTTGGGTATGGGTTTACCTGTGACAGCGGCGTATATTGTATTGGGTACACTGTCTGCCCCTGCGCTTTACAAGTTGATTGCGGAAAACCAACTGCTTGAATTGATGGTGTCAGGTCAATTGCCTGAACAAGCAAAAGCGATCTTCATGTTAGCGGCGCCAGAAAAGCTGGAACTGCTTAATGCACCAATGGCGTTGGAAACCGCGAAAGAAATGGTGGCGCTAGTACCTGCGGACTTTATGGAAACCCTACTAGAGCAAAGTTTGGGTATGGAAGCGGTAGGCTTGGCATTGCTGGCTGCTCACCTCATCATCTTTTGGTTATCGCAAGACAGTAACGTTACACCACCAGTGTGTTTGACCGCTTTTGCAGCAGCAACCATCGCCAAAACACCACCGATGCGCACTGGTTTGATGGCGTGGAAAATCGCCAAAGGTTTGTATCTTGTACCGCTACTTATTGCCTATACAGGCTTGGTCAGTTGGGATGTGACGTCGGTAATTACCGTAGGCTTCTTTGCCATCATCGGTACCTATGCATTGATTGGTGCGATTGAAGGCTACTTGGAAGGTCCTCTAAACATTCTGACTCGTCTCTTGTTGGTAGTGGTGGGTACATTGCTGGTTTGGCACGACATCCCAATGTTGGTTCGTGTGGCAAGCTGCGCGGTATTTGTCGCGGTGTTCATTTACAGTGGTCGCAAGTTCAAATTGCAACAATCTCAACTATCGGTTTTATAAGAGGTCGTATGAAATCAGTCTATGACTACATTATTGTCGGTGGCGGTATCGTCGGCGTATCGACAGCATGGCAGCTGCAACAACGTCACCCAGACAAATCCATTTTATTGGTTGAGAAAGAGTCCGGTTTTGCCAAGCACCAAACCGGACACAATAGCGGTGTGATTCATGCTGGGGTGTACTATGCTCCGGGCAGCTTAAAAGCCGACTTTTGTAAGCGTGGGGTAGAGCGAACCATTTCGTTCTGTGCTGAGCACGATATTCCGGTGGAGAACTGTGGCAAGTTGTTGGTTGCAACTAATGAGCAAGAAGTCGAACGCATGAATGCCCTCTATGAGCGCTGCCATGTCAACGGCATCGACGTAAAGCTACTCGATGAAGTTCAACTCAAACTGGCTGAACCAAACATCACAGGCTTGGGCGCGATTTATGTCAAAACCACCAGTATTGTCGATTATCGTTTGGTCACTGAGCAGATGGCGGAAGAATTCAAAAAACTCGGCGGTCAAATCAGCTTGAGAACCAAAGTGGTGGCTGCCGAAGAGAAGGACGAGGAAGTCCAACTGACCTGCATTTCAGACGGTCAAACGATGCAGCTTAATACTAAGTTCTTGGTTACTTGCAGCGGCTTGATGGCGGATCGCATGACTAAGATGATGGGTATTCCAACTGACTTTCAGATCATCCCTTATCGTGGTGAATACTACCGCTTAGATAGCAAACACGACCAAGTGGTGAATCATCTTATTTATCCAATTCCCGACCCTGACTTGCCATTCTTGGGCGTCCATCTGACTCGCATGATTGATGGCAGTGTGACCGTAGGTCCAAATGCGGTGCAAGGCTGGAAGCGAGAAGGGTACGACAAGGTTAACTTCAGCTTGCAAGATACCATGCAAATGCTCAGTTTCTCCGGTTTCTGGAAGGTGACACAAAAGCATCTAAAAACCGGATTGGATGAGTTTAAGAACTCGTGGTGGAAGCCGGGCTATCTCAAGCTGGTCAATAAATACTGCCCAAGCATCAAGGCAGACGATCTCAAACCATATCCAGCGGGTATTCGTGCGCAAGCGGTGTTATCCGACGGAACCTTGGTTCATGACTTCTTGTTTGCCGAAAGCGCAAGAAGCTTACACGTTTGCAACGCCCCCTCTCCTGCAGCGACATCTGCAATGCCTATTGGAGAGTACATTTGCGATAAAGTGAATGAGAAGATAGAAGCGAAAACGGTATAAAACAAAGGCGACGTAACTGTCGCCTTTGTTTTATTTGAATCTGGGGATTAGGAGTCGCCATCTTTAGGGCAGAGTTCCCCTTTCTTTGCGTGTCTTTCTATCATGTAATCGCCTCGGGCACTGTGCAATACAATTGCATTCCAGACTTGACCATCTTGCAACTCGAACTCAAACGCATAATGGGTGCCGCCGACCATTTTGGTTCTCACCTCATGAATTGCTTTCAATTTATCATCGGCATTCATTTGATAAAGCACCATGTTGAGTGAGCGTCTTGCGTCAGGAGTTGCTTCAGCAAGTTGCCAATGACCCTGCTCGTCTGTTGCGGAGCAAATAGACCGCATTTTACTTTTCATGGCGGATGACATCTGCTTGTCTACGGCCAATGCATTTGGTGAAAACAGTGGAACCGTCAAAGGAATCAAAGTTACCAGAAACCGCTTTAAGGTCATAAAAACACTCCGTTGTTTTACTCTTGTTTGAGTATAGACCTCAATGGCTTCAGATGTGGTGCAGTAGACTCTGGGCCTACAATATCGCAGTTCGTATCAACGAACTGATGATAAACAAGGCGACCACGCTTACCAGCCAAATGCCAATGAACCACAAAATGGGTTTTAGTTTCATCAGTGATATCCTTCTCCACGTTTCATCTTGCCGCGGAAAACCCAGTACGAATAAGCCGTGTAGGCTATGATCAGAGGAAGTAATACCATCGCACCGGCAAGTAAAAATGCCAAACTTTTGTCTGGCGCGGCGACGTCTTGATAAGTGAGTGCGAATGGGACCAAGTAAGGGAATGTACTGACACCGAAACCCATCGCGGACACAAGAAACAGGCCGATCGCAAGAACGTAGGCTCGGACGGCTTTGTGGTCGAGCAATGCTTTGAATAGCTGCCAAATAAGTGCCGCAGCAATAATTGGTAAAATGAAAAACAGTAGCGAGTTTGGTAATGAGAACCAACGTTCAAATACGATATTTTGGCTCAATGGCAGCCACAAACTGGCGATGAATATACAGGCTACCATCGCTAGTCCCCATCGTCGCGCGACCACGTAATAGCGCCCCATCAGCTCTTCTGGAAGCTTGATTAATAACCAGCATGAACCGAGCAGAATATAAGCACAAACAAGCGCCAGGCCACAAAATACGCTAAATGGTGAAAGCCAATCAAACCATCCACCTGCGTATGCTCGTTCACTAACCTCTATACCTTGGAGCAGGGTTCCGAGCATAATGCCTTGCATCAATGCCGCGGTGAGTGAACCAATGAAAAAAGCGCTATCCCATAAAAACTTTCCGCGTTGTGTTCGGAAGCGATACTCAAAAGAAACCCCGCGCAGAATTAACCCGAGCAGCATTAAAATCAGGGGAGCATAGAGTGCTGGCATAATGACCGCGTAGGCGAGGGGGAACACGGCAAAAAGCCCACCACCGCCAAGAACTAGCCAAGTTTCATTCCCATCCCAAACAGGAGCGATGCTGTTCATCATCATGTCGCGCTCTTCATCGTCATTAGCGCTGAGAAATAGGATACCAATACCGAGATCAAAGCCATCTAACACGACATAAATCAGAACGGCGAGCCCAATCAAAGCGTACCAAATTAATGCGTAATCCATGAGTTAGCTCCTAGGTTAGATGGTTAGAATGTGTGATGGCATCGGTTTTCGTGCCATCAGGAAGTCGGCTATCTAGACCTTCTTCATATCGAGTTGGAGACTTACGCATCAAGCGTAGGAGATAGAAGAAGCCAGCTCCAAAAACCACAAAGTAAACCACGATGAACGCCGTCAGGGAGACGCTCACCGCGGCGGCATCAATAGGCGATGCCGAATTGGCTGTGGTTAAAAGACCGTATACGGTGTAAGGCTGTCGACCGACTTCGGTAGTTATCCAGCCTGCTAAAACTGCAATGAACCCCGCTGGGGCAAACAGGACACAAATACGTTGAAGTGCCCTTGAATCAAAAAGTTTGCGACGTGTTCTTAGCCAAAGGCTCCACAAACCAATAACAAGCATGCCAAAACCAAGCGCGACCATTACTCGGAAAGACCAGAAAACGATAGATACAGGAGGGTGTTCCTCCTCTGGAAAAGCATCTAATCCCTTCACTTCACCGTTGAGGTCATGAGTTAAAATCAAACTACCGAGCTTGGGGATTTCCAGTGCGTATTCCATGCGTTTTTCTTCATCGTTAGGGATACCGAAGAGGATCAATGGCGCGCCTTGGTGAGACTCATAGTGCCCTTCCATCGCGGCGACTTTGGCGGGTTGATGTTCAAGGGTGTTTAATCCATGCATGTCTCCAGCAACGATTTGAATTGGTGTCACGATGGCAGCCATCCACATTGCCATCGAGAACATAATTCTGGCTAGAGGGTTATGGTTTGCTTTTAGTAAGTGATAAGCGGCAACGCCAGCTACAACAAAGGCAGTAGTAAGGTAAGCGGCGAGCAACATATGAACGAGCCGGTAAGGAAAAGAAGGGTTGAAGACAATCGCCCACCAGCCTTCTGGGACAAACTGTCCGGCTTCGTTGATACTATAGCCCGCTGGTGTTTGCATCCAACTATTAACCGAAAGTATCCAAAACGCAGACAAAAACGTCCCGAATGCAACAATACAAGTCGCGGCGAAGTGAAGCTTCTTACCTACCTTATCCATACCGAAAAGCATCACGCCTAAAAACCCAGCTTCGAGGAAAAACGCAGTAAAAACTTCATAACCCATTAGCGGGCCTAGGATTGGGCCTGTTTTGTCGGCAAACACGCTCCAGTTAGTACCGAATTGATAGCTCAACACGATGCCACTCACCACACCCATACCAAAACTGATGGCAAAGATTTTGAGCCAGTACTTATAGATTTGCATGTACTGTTTGTTGCCCGTTTTTAAGTACAAGCCCTCTAATACAGCGAGATAACTTGCCAAACCAATCGTAAAAGCTGGAAAAATAATGTGGAAAGAGACAGTAAAGGCAAATTGGAATCTAGCTAGGTCAATGGCGAGTGTGTCCATGAGCGGTCCCTTTTTCGTTGGATAAACAGTTCGCCGGATTTAAAGAGGAGACAGAAGAGTGGCGAACAAGGTGAAATACGAAGAAGGAAGACGAAGAGATTAAAAAACGATCGCTTTTTACACATGTGCGTACCATCTTTTAGATAAAGGAGGAGCGTTATGAGCCTTAAACATTACTTCGAGAAAGCGACACCTAAGTTTGGTCCAGGTGGGAAGTATCACAAGTTCTACCCACTTTTCGAAGCTGTCGAAACCATTTTTTACACGCCTGGTAAGGTAAACCAGGGCATGACTCACGTTCGAGATAGCATCGATTTAAAACGTATTATGATCATGGTGTGGCTGGCGGTCTTCCCTGCCATGTTCTGGGGCATGTACAACATAGGCCAGCAAGCGAGTGATGCCTTGTTGTATGGAATGGATCAAGCCTCAGCTCAGCAAGCGCTTGTTTCTTCATGGCAACTGAGTTGGGTATGGGGCTCGTTAGATGCGGTTTCACAAGCGGGGTGGGGAAGTAAAATGTGGCTTGGTGCTACTTACTTTCTCCCGGTTTATGCGACGGTGTTTATCGTTGGTGGTTTCTGGGAAGTTCTGTTTGCTATTGTGCGAAAGCATGAGGTAAATGAAGGTTTTTTTGTCAGCTCTATACTCTTTGCGCTGATCCTTCCCCCGACAATTCCACTATGGCAAGCGGCTTTAGGTATCACTTTCGGTATTGTTGTGGCGAAGGAGATTTTTGGTGGTACTGGACGAAACTTCCTAAATCCAGCTTTAGCAGGGCGCGCGTTCTTATACTTTGCCTATCCTGCCAACATGTCCGGTGGTGCCGTGTGGGTCGCGGCTGATGGTTACTCTGGCGCTACTCCACTTAGCCAATGGTATGAAGGAGGGCAAAGTGCTTTGATAAATAATATGACGGGAGAGCCAATTTCATGGGGAGATGCTTTTGTTGGTAATTTACCAGGCTCGATGGGTGAAGTCTCCACGTTGTTGATCGCACTAACAGGCTTGGTTCTCATCTTTATGAAGATTGCATCGTGGAGAATTGTTGCGGGCGTGTTGGTCGGTTTAATCGGAGCTTCATTACTATTGAATGCGATCGGTTCAGACTCTAACCCCATGTTCTCCATGCCGTTCTACTGGCACTTCGTGATTGGTGGGGTTGCGTTTGGTACCTTCTTCATGGCGACAGACCCTGTCTCGGCAGCTTTTACCAATAACGGGAAATGGGCATACGGACTATTAATCGGCGTGATGACGATTTTTATCCGAGTGCTGAACCCGGCTTATCCAGAAGGCATCATGTTAGCGATTCTATTTGCTAACTTATTCGCGCCACTTTTCGATTACCTAGTCAAAGAAAGTAATATCAAACGCAGAATGAAAAGGGCGAGACCTTCTTAAAATGAGGGTGACCTCACTGAAAATTGATTGAAAACTGCACTATATTGAAAAGGTCAGAGACATGGGGTTTCTGACTTTTTATTTTTATCAGGAGGACGAAGACGATGAGAATAAAGGATATTCTCGATAGCCGTTTGGTGCTGTCGTTCTGGTATAACCTAGACTACTGCTTGTCTCTTCTTAGTAAAATCTCTTCTCGTTGATTTCCTCAATGCAATCGCATTGAAAAGTATTCTATCTATTTGTTTTTTAGTCTTACGTGAAACTGCGTAGGGCAATGCGTATAAGGAAATTAACAATGAAACGTATTCCAGAACCTTTCCGTATCAAAATGGTTGAGCCAATCAAAATGACGACTTTGGCAGACCGTGAAGTCGCGTTAAAAGAAGCGGGCTATAATCCATTTCTTCTTCGTAGTGATGATGTTTATATCGATTTGCTGACTGACTCTGGCACTGGTGCCATGAGTGATAATCAGTGGGCTGGCATCATGATGGGGGATGAATCCTATGCGGGGAGTCGAAATTACTACAACCTGTGTGATGCAGTGGAGCACTTCTTCGGTTATAAGCTCACCGTGCCTGCACACCAAGGGCGTGGTGCCGAGCAAATTTTGTTCCCAGCTTTGATTGAGCGTATGCGTCAGGTGCGTGGTGGCGAAACGCCAGTATTTATCTCGAACTACCATTTTGATACCACAGCGGGTCACATTGAACTCAATGGCGGTAAAGCGATTAACGTGGTAACGGAAGAAGCATTCGACACCACTACGCCTTATGATTGGAAGGGCAATTTTGATATCGATAAGCTGGTGGCAACAATTGAAGCGCACGGTTCGCATAACATTTGTGCAATTATCACCACGATTACTTGTAATAGCTCCGGTGGTCAGCCTGTGTCGATGGAAAACATGCGCAGTGTGTACGAGATTGCAACCAAGTACGATATTCCAGTGGTGATTGACTCGGCTCGTTACTGTGAGAACGCCTACTTTATCAAGCAGCGTGAAGCGGGTTACGAGAATAAATCGATTCTGGAAATCATCCGTGAGATGTACCAGTACGGTGATATGCTCACCATGTCAGCTAAGAAAGACCCGATGGTAAACATTGGTGGCATGTGTTGTATTCGTGATCATAAGGAGTTGTTCCAGGCGGTGCAGACGCGCTGCGTACCCATGGAAGGATTTGTAACATACGGCGGCATGGCTGGGCGTGATATGGAAGCGCTCGCTCGCGGTTTGTATGAAGCCGCGGATGAGGATTTTCTTCACTATAGAATTAGCCAAGTTCAATACTTAGGTGAGCGCTTACGTGAAGGCGGTATTCCGATTCAATACCCAACGGGTGGTCATGCGGTGTTTGTGGATGCCGCTAAGATTTTGCCACATATTCCAGCGGATCAGTTTCCTGCGCAGGTATTGTGTAATGCTTTGTACTTGGAAGCGGGTATTCGAGCAGTAGAGATAGGATCGTTGCTGCTTGGTCGAGATCCGGAAACGGGTAAACAAAAAGCGTCAGAGCTTGAGTTGATGCGTTTGACCATTCCACGTCGTGTCTACACAAACGATCATATGGATTACATTGCGGATGCGATTATCGAACTGAAAAATCGTGCACATGAGTTAAAAGGGCTCACTTTCGAGTACGAGCCACCAGTGCTGCGCCACTTTACTGCTCGATTTAAAGAGATCGATTAACTCAAGTTTAAATCTAGATAAGCAAAAGGCCGCGAGTTTCACGGCCTTTTTCGATTCGTTTATTTCTTAGCGTTACAGTTACGCTAACTCTAATGTGATGCGAACGAACTGGTCGTCTTGATACTGCACTTCATAATTGAAGGTACCACTGGCGTAAATGCTGCCAAGAAAAAGTGAGCGTTGACTCATTGGTCCGCGGAACAGCATCGAAATAGGAGCGATTAGGGCGTTATTATCATCGAAGTGCTGATTTAAGTTCTCAGAAAGCACACACAGCAAACAGCCGTGTTGGTCGTGAGATAAGTCGACGTCTTCCGGTCGCGATAATAACACGGTAGTCCCCAGTTTCTTCTCAATCTCGTTGATCAGCAGCAAGTAGCTATCTAGATCGGGTTGAGGATTTCTGGGTTTGTCTGCACCGACGCAGCGCTCGAGTAATTCTTCCAGATTTCCGTTCTCACCTTTTGCCTGCTGAGTCAAAGATTTTAACGGCTTTTTAATCAGCTTATAGCGATTACTCTTCAGTTTTGGTTTCAGCCATTTCTGAAGTAAGTCATTACGTTCTTTAAGGGAGAGGCCATGCGAGGACGCGTGAATTTTAAAGTGCAGGTGTAATAAAGCGTGAACCGCAAGCTCACTCAGAAGTTGGTTAGCATCTGTAGACTGTCTTGCCTGCTTAGAACTTTGCATTACACTCGAACAAAATTAGGGAAGAAGGATAATGGTGCCGAGAGAGGGACTCGAACCCTCACACCAAAGGCACTAGCACCTCATGCTAGCGTGTCTACCAATTTCACCATCTCGGCATCATGATGCTCTGAATACTCAGAGGCCTCGAAAGAAGCAACGCGAATTATAACCAAAATCCACCTGTTGGCGAGAGCAAAATGACGAATTTTGGCTCTTTCGAGTTTGATTGCATATTTATTGGTCACTTTTATGTTTTTTACCATCAACGCCTATCCTTATTCCCTTACTTTTATTAATGGTATGACGACAAAAGAGTACTTTTGCCTAAATTTTGAACGCTTGAACGTTTGCGTAAATAAATGTGATGAATATCTCTTTTTGTTGGCTATACTTGCGTCCCGTTTAAGCGGGAATTAGGGTTTAGTTGTTCAGGACCCTTACCCATACAAGCCGTCACATGGAGCAGGCCAAGCAACATGCTCGCCAGCAGTGAATGACCCCACGGACCGGACCAGCTAAGTTCAATTGCTTGTATAAGGTAAAAATAAGATGTCGAACTATTCGTTCTGTCTACATTCTGGATCTAAAAGTGAGTTATCACTCGCTGCGTTGTCCCTTTCTTCTGCCAATTCCTTTGGCTCTTTTTTCTTTTTCAACGTTTAGTAGGTCCAGCTCATGAGTGTTCTATTTAGTCTATTTGGTATTGTTGCACTGCTAGGTTGTGCTTTCCTACTTTCTGAGGGTCGTTCTTCCATTAATTGGAAAACTGTATCTCGCGCCTTGATGCTACAAATGGGGTTTGCTGCTTTGGTGCTCTATTTCCCGTTGGGTCAAGCGGCGCTGGCGAGTTTAAGTAATGGTGTCGCGGGGCTACTCAGCTTTGCTGATGAAGGGATTAAATTCCTCTTTGGTGACCTCGCTTCTTCTGGCTTTATCTTCGCTATCCGTGTCCTTCCTATCATCATCTTCTTCAGTGCTCTTATCTCCGCCCTTTACTATTTGGGCATTATGCAAAAAGTGATTCAATTTATTGGCGGCGCTATCCAGAAGTTCTTGGGTACGAGTAAAGCAGAGTCTTTGGTTGCAACAGGGAACATTTTCTTATCTCAAGGCGAGTCACCACTTCTTATTCGTCCATTTCTTTCTAACATGACTCGCTCTGAACTGTTTGCCGTGATGGCTGGTGGTATGGCTTCAGTGGCGGGCAGTGTGCTTGGTGGTTATGCTGGTTTGGGTGTCGACCTCAAATACTTGATCGCGGCAAGCTTTATGGCAGCACCAGGTAGTTTGATGATGGCAAAAATCATCGTTCCTGAGCGTCAAACGCCAAGCGATTACAACAATATTGAGCTAGATAAATCAGAAGAAAGTAACGTTATTGATGCGCTAGCAAGCGGTGCCATGGGCGGTATGAAAGTTGCCGTTGCTGTTGGTACCATGCTTATCGCTTTCGTGAGTGTTATCGCGATGGTGAACACGGGGCTAGAAAACTTGGGTGAGATATTTGGTTTCTCTGGCGTAACGCTACAAGCGATTTTTGGTTATTTGTTTGCACCTCTCGCATGGTTGATTGGTGTGCCAAGCCACGAAATTCTAGCTGCGGGTTCATACATTGGTCAGAAAGTGGTGATGAATGAGTTTGTTGCGTTTATCGATTTTGTGCAGCACAAAGCGACACTGTCTGAGCATACTCAAATTATTATCACTTTTGCGTTGTGTGGTTTTGCGAACATTGGCTCAATTGCGATTCAGTTGGGTTCTATCGGCGTGATGGCACCTGAGCGCCGCAAAGATGTTGCAAGTCTAGGCCTAAAAGCGGTTGCTGCTGGTACACTCGCTAACCTGATGAGTGCGTGCTTAGCGGGCATTTTTATCTCTCTCTAATTTAGATTGAAGATACACACTAAAAACCCGCCTAAATGGCGGGTTTTGTTATTTCTAAGGCTTGGGCATTAAGCCGTAAGGTATCGATTTAAAAGCCTCTGGGTGCTCTTGATAAGTTGGCGCTTTATGTACCCCTTTCCAATCGAGCAGCATGATGGCTAGTACGTTACGGTGTTCGCCGTACTTGAGATCAAAGTTACCGTCGACCGACGGAATCATCCCTTTTTCTGCGTTGATTGCGTGACGAATGGCTTGGCGGGTCTTCTTTACGACCGGATCATGGTCCAAGCCTGCTAACAAAAACGAAATGCCGACTTCCGCAATCACGTCTTCTTTGGCGCGCAGTAGTATAGTGTCGATGTTGTTGCGAAAGTAATCATAAATCCATTGGTGTTTCTTCTCGCTTACTCGCTCCTGATAATACTGTGAATCGGCAAAGATGATGTGCGTCATACCATAGAGTTTGTTCCAATACTGCTGAGCTGAAAGCATCTTATCTTTATCGTCGGGGTAGGTGTTCCGGAAGGTTTGAGTGAATTCCTCGACCACATCTTGCTCTCCTAACTGACGAAGCCAGTAGACTTGGTTTGCAAGCTGAGCTGCCCATGCTTCTATCATCTCTTTGTCCGTAACGTAACGCGAGAAATCGTAGCGCCTAATAATTTTTCTCAGCGTTTTGTCTTGTTTATGCTTTAGGCCGTATTCGTTTGCTCTTGCCAATGCGCCAAGCAAATCCACACCAAGATAAAGGTACTCAGGATGGTGTTTAGTCACGGTATAGCGTCGCTGCCCTCGTTCGGTTTCTTTCTCTTGATACGTGGTCAGCCTTTGAGATGAATAGAGAATGATGTCTTCTGGTTCAACAACTTCATTAGCAAATTGGTTTAACCGGCTGGCTACTTGTGCCATGTCGGTCCAAATGGCAGCGTGATATTTCTCATCTAATGTTTGGCGGTACATGCGTAAGCCAAAATGGCCCTCTTTAAACGCCGGGAAAGTGAACAGTTCCTGTTCGTAGGTACTACGAATCAACTGCGCTGATTGAGTATTATCGAGAAGCGGTACCTCTTCCTGTGATGCCTGAGCTGCAAAGGTAAGTGAGCAAGAGAGTAAGACCGCTAAGCTAAGAGGTTTAATACGCATAAATCCATTCCCTATGAAGTCCTGAACCTAAACCTACCATCAATATTAATTGAGAATGTAAAAGCTGAGTCAATAGTTAAAAATTTGCCTAAAAGTCAGGTTGATACGTTCATCTTTGGTTTTCGCGGTTTTTGGTACGCAGTGCTTCCAGTGATGCTGTAGCTCGCCAGCCATAATCAGTAAGGAGCCGTGAGAAAGCTCGTATTCAATCTCAGTTTTACAATGTAAATTTCTAAGCAAAAATCGACGTGTTTCACCTAAGTTCAAAGATGCGATAACAGGGTTTCTACCTAACTCTGGTTCATTATCTTGGTGCCAGCCCATTGAGTCTTGGCCGTGTCGATATAAGTTAGCGAGAACAGAGTTAAAAGTGACATCAGCAACTGATTCACAACGCACTTTCAGCTGAGTTAACTCAGGAGTCCAAGGGTGAGGCTGCATGGTTAAGCCTGAGTAAGTATATGCTGCATCACCGTGCCACGCTTGTAAGCGAGGTTGAAGTACTGACTTGCCGAACATAGTAATGTGTTCTTGGTGCCATGGCAGTGTCTTTCGAAGTTGGTCAAAGTAATTATCCGCCTCAAGATGGTTAAGAAAATGAGGATCATAATAAAGTTTTCCTCTTTCTACTTCTTGCCATAGATCGCCGCCAAATAAATCGCCTTGTTGATGCATCATCTCACACCTAAAACATAAAAGTTGTCAATCACTGTTACCTTTCTGATTATGATTGGTTATTCTTGTGATAATAAGAATTTTAACAATAAATAAAAAATCTCGTAGTTGTATACGAGTTGTGGGGAGAAAATGCGTTATTTACCCAGAAAGCGATGCTATTTTGCATTGTTCTTCCTCACCTTTTTCGCTTTGTGTATTGGGGTTATTGAGCTGTTAAATCGAAACCAGCAAGAGCTTCACAAAGAGCGAGTTCAAGTTGAGGCCAAAGAACAACTTTCCATTCTCCGTTCCAATTTGGAAGCGGTACTTATGGCGGATATCTACAAAGCCAGTACTTTAGCGACACTCATTACGTTACTTCCTAAAAATCAAGAAGAAGAATTGAGTATCGCCGCTCACCGAATCCTAAATAAAAGTAAACATATTACAATCATCGGTATCGCGAAAAATGATGTAATTAGTCATGTATTTCCACGCCAAGGTAATGAGCGCCTAATCGGCCTTGATTACCGCGCAGTGCCACAGCAGTGGGTACAGGTGCAAAAAGCCAAGGATGTACAAGAAATTTTCATCGCAGGGCCAGTGACTTTGATTCAAGGTGGCCGAGGTTTGATCGTGCGTGTGCCTGTTTTTCTTGATCCTCCAATGAATCAGGACTACTGGGGAGTGATCAGTGCGGTGATTGATTTCGATGCTCTGATGAGAGAAACCGGCGTAATTGATTTCTCGTATCGTTACCCTTTAATGATCCGTGGTTACGATAGCGGTGGCTCATTTGGTGATGCTTTCTTTGGCGCGCAAAGTGTAAATAGCATGGTATATGCAAAAGAGATGGTTCATTTTCCTTATGGTGGGTGGAGTATGGTGGTTTTCTCTGGAGGCAAAGCTGATCGCCAAATCTCTTGGCATCAGTTGCATTTAGCTAGAGTAATCGGCTATCCCATTATATTCGCACTTAGCCTCGCGCTGTTCGCCATTTATCGACTGTATACCATTGCAGATGACAGAGCTTTACACGATGAACTCACGAATTTACCAAACCGTCGCTATTTTATGAAGTTTTACAAGCAGCAGTTCGAAATAGCGAAACGTTATAAAAAGCGTTATAGCTTCGCCTTAATTAATATTGACCTAGATAGGTTTAAACACATTAACGATACCTATGGTCACGACGCAGGTGACAAAGTTTTAATCGCTACGGCTGAAAGGGTAAAAAGCTCTCTGCGTAAATCAGACATCGTGGCCAGAATGGGCGGTGATGAGTTTTTAGTTGTAGTCCATCACCCTGGAACGGAAGAAAATGTTCAGTCCCTTCTACAAAAACTTCGATTAGCGCTATGCTCGACGCCCGTCATTTACGATGAAACGCTTATCTATTTGAAAGCCAGTATTGGGTACGCGATATTTGACCCGCAAATGTCATCTCCTGAGCAAATGATGAAAATAGCCGATGAGAGAATGTATCAACAAAAGCATGGCGGATGAGCCTGAACCCAGTTTCAATAAGGGGTTAGAGGAATGGTAAAGTTGGGATCCCGAAATCTCATCATCATTGAGGTGCAAGAATATGTGACTTCATATGTTCACAGACACTTTGCTGAGAGAGTCGTTATTAGCAGTGCATTTAGTGGCATATTTGCATAATGTTGCATTTTGCAAATGCAGTTTGCGAAATTAATGGTTAATAAAGCAACGATATGCATCTGGATCTACTAAAAAACGGCTTTTTTAAAGTTGGCACGCATCGTGCTTTACTTAGAGTGACCCTTATTAAGCCGAGGGTCACCTAGCCAACTGACGTTGTTAGTGAATACAAATTGTTCACAAGTATATACCGCCAATCACGTTTATTGTGATTGGCGTTTTTTCTTTCTAAAGCCCGATGATATCCACATCGTTGCCCGTCTCATCAGCTTCTTCGCACTTGCTGTAACAACTAGGTTGTCTTGGACAAACCGCCCCTCTGGAGCAGATTAACCTTGCTTGGGTTTGAATCCCGCGCTCTATCCAGTTGATGTTTAATATCTTAGCGATAGTCGTTAAGTCTTTTTTGATGTGGGGAGGAATAACACTACTTCCGCCGGAAGCGACACAAAGGGACTTAAGTTCTTCCGCTATGGAAACGGCATCGCCACCTTGTGCAGAAATGGCAGGGTTAAGATCAATACCGGCACATAGCACGCGATTATTCCCCGCAGGATCAAATACGTTGACCGATTCGCAGCAGTAGATACGTGGCTCGTCGCCAACATTTAAAATCGAAATTTGCGCTGAACTTGTATCCAAAGGCTGGGAAAGGCGTCGGAATACCGCCCAGTGCTGGCAAGGGTCGTTCACTTTGCGCATGTTACCCCAAGGCAATGGAATACCGTTTCCTCGATACACTGCTTTTAACTTGCCAGGGCCATAGGCATCAAAATAGTGCCAATGAGGGTAAGGCGAGACCACCGTCATGCGACGCATTGCAACGGAAGGAGAAACGCCGGCCTTTTTGTGAACATCAATTTCGTAACCGGAGCGGTCAAGCAACTGACGAAATGGTACTTTGGGGCAAAGCAAGGCACCAGCAAAAAAGCTGGACTCAAAATCACGCCAAGCTTGCAGGATATCTTGCGAATTGAGTTCAGAGTTCGACACAGGGCTGTCCATTTGCTCCCAATTGTTTTGATGCCCGATAGATAAAACGTTATTCATTGCATCGCTGCTATGGAGCACTCGATGGCCGATATATACCGCCAAGTCATACTTCAATCGGGTTGGATAGTCACGCATTCGTTTATTGAGATAAATAGTCCCAGGTGGCTCCATGAAAGACGTAATCAACTGTTTGGCGCTGACGCCCAGTTCATCAATCACATCTTGTGGCGCTCGATCTACCCAGCGGATATCCAATCCCATACTCTTTGCAATGTCTACGAGATCTTCTACAGATAGATTCAGCCGCTTCAAGCCGATCTCTTCGGCGGCGCGCTCTAAATCAGGAAAATGGTTTTGATGGTTTTCTTGGTGTGCACGGATCAGTAAGTGGGCGAATTGACGCCCCGTGATACCTGTTTGGGAGAGCATTTCTGGTATCGCGATTTGAAGAATATCATTGGAGAACAGGAAGCTCGGCTCCAGCGCCATGCCACTAATCCCACCACGATTCCCTTTGTTGGGTGTGATGGCTTCTAATTCGGGTTCATCATCTAAAAACCACGCAGGATCTTTTTGAAAAACTTCCGCGATCACTTCGAGCATATCGATACTCGGTACGCGTTTTCCGCGCTCAATCATCGAAAGGTAAGAAACCGAAGGAGCGTACTCTGGATTAATTCTTACACAACGGGCAGATAAATCCTCCATCGTTAAATGGTTGTTTTTTCTTAGATTACGAATTTTCGTACCAAGAAAATGAGACTGACGAATAAGGCTTTTTGACACAGACATTTTGTAAAATTCACATTGTAAAATTTTTGTTGTGAAATTGTAGTCAATATTTCGCTAGTCTACATAATGAGCAGGCAAGGAAATTAACCATCCACTTCACAGAATTGCCTGAAACTTAAATAAAGGATTTAAGTTTTTACTCTAGGACGAGTTTTTAAGTGCGAGGATATGACGATGAATATGCTGAACTTCGATAAAAAAGAGATGCAACAACAACAACGCCCATTTATCGCTGAAGCCGTATTTGCCGTCGAAGCGGTAAGTGCCGAGCAGCAGAGTGAGAAACAAGTAAAAGCGAAGCAACTGCTTGACCGCATGTTCCCATTGGAGAACGGGTCGCACCAAGACGTATCAAGTTACGTAATTGATTATCGCCATGTATTGGCTTACTTCAAAGACGGTACGCATAGCGGCCTGAAAAGTCCGAAACATTTTGTGGCGTACACTGGTGAAAAGGAAGATCCAAAGTCGATTTTGTTTAAAGATGATTCGGGCAATCATGTAGAAGTGCTGTTTGGCTGTCACAAAGGCACTGGTTGCGTGGAATTAGTGGACATTGACGATATTCAATTGGAAACTCGCACGACGTTTCATCCTGAACTAACTGGCAATGCACCAACCGCGATGCGCCATTGGATAAGCCTAATCAAAGGCGACAAAAAAGGTAAGCCGATGGCATGCAGTGAAGATAAAGAATATACCGCAAAAAATGGTGACGACTACATTCTAAGTTATTGTTACAGCGTCGATTAAGATACTCATGATTGGATACAAAAACCCCGCACTTTACAGCGCGGGGTTTTCTTTTTCATCATAAAAGTCGTTTTCGCTTAGCCAGTTTATTTAAATTGGCATCACGCGGTTACGACCGAGTTGTTTTGCTTCATAAAGCTGTTTATCGGCTTTATTGATTAAGGCTTCAGGCGTATCACCAGGCTCAAACTCTGCTACCCCAAAAGAAGCGGTAATGCTGTGAACTTGTGTGCCTGAGCGCTTATCTCTGATACGCAGTTTTTCTATCATCCGGCGTAGTGTGTCTGCATATTGGTGAGCAATTCGCAGAGATTTGTTAGGTACAATTAACGCGAATTCTTCACCACCAAAACGGTACGCACATATCCCATCTCGACAACTTTGTTGTAGCCGGCGGGCAATGGCTTTTAATACTGTATCGCCAAAAAGGTGCCCGTAATTGTCGTTAAATGATTTGAAATGATCGATATCAAGCATGATCAAGGTCATTGCCTGATTTGATGCAATAAGTGAAGAGAGATCTTTGTCAAATGCTCGGCGGTTGTATAGGTTTGACAAACCATCGAACAACGCATCTTGCTGTACTTCAGCCAGTTGGTTTTTGAGGCGAGAAATTTCTTCACTCGCGTTAGTCAATTGGCTATTCAAAAACTTTGTTGAGTGACGAATTTCGTGTGACTCTGCGACAAGTTGACGAATCACTACCATCACTTCTTCAATGCTTAGGCTATTGTCCTCAACTTTTTCCAGTTTATTAAAGCTTTTGTCTACCATCTCAGAAAAGGAGGAAGTATCTGAAATTGTATCGCTCATTGAACTGGATACTTCATGTAGCAGAACTTCTACATTGGTTCTAAGATCTTCAAGGCTGGTTTCTGCTTTGCTGGCCACATAGTTGTTGTAAAGCTGTTTATTGGTTGCTGGCGGGCAAATACCGTAGTTTTCTAACACCGTGTCTAACTCAAAGTTGAGTTCTGGAATGGTCTTGTCAACGTAGGTATACCAAAGCGCGTAGTTGGCTGGCGTGGCAGCAACATGGTTTTTGATCATCAGTGGGACCGCTTTTTTTAAATTAGCGGTTGATTTCTTAAACTCGTCGGTCATTTCTGCGATGGTACTAGCAAAATGGGATTGGGCTTAGATTAACGGATATTAACTAATGTCGCTTTAATTTTTATCACTTTTGCATGGTTTATATAGAAAATGAGTGATTAAGATCGTGATCAATACCGTTGGATTCAAATTTTATAAAATATCAGTATGAAACATGTACAGGCATTTGGTGGTATTGCGTGTTTTGAGATATCCAGCAAATGGATTCCGTGTGAACGTTAGTAACCTAATGATCGTCAAACTCTCGTTTTCGTATAAAAGCAAGTAAATCAAAAGGCTTAACGTCAGGGTCTCCGTGAAAAGAACTCGTAGACGAAGAATTAACATCTGAGGGTGCGAATTGAAAAAGAAAATAGGACTTTATTGGTTCACGAACGACTTGCGATTGCACGACAACCCACTGTTGAAAAGCGCCAGTGTAGAAATGGACGAGTTAATTTGCTTGTATTGCTACCCTTCAATGACGCCTTACTTGCATCACTTTGCGCAGGAAGCCTCTTTCGGGCGCGCGAAATTGCAGTTTCTCGACTCATCGCTTAGTGAACTCAATCAATCTTTGAATCACCTTGGTCAGCGATTATGGGCGGTTGAACTAACGCCCGATCAAGCAATCAAGTATGCTGTTAATCGCTTCGGCGTCACACATATATATGCTGACGCCTTTCCCGGTTCGGATGAGCAACAAGCGTTAGATCGCGCAGTTGAAGGCGCGTCTCATGTAAAAATAAAACAGCAAGCAATCCGGACCCTGTTAAGGGAAGAACAACTGCCATTTGACTTGAGCAATCTGCCTACCACTTTCACGCAGTTTAGAAAGCAAGTTGAAGGTTTAGACATCTCTCGGCCCCACGAGAGTATCCGTTCGTTACCTCCAATTCCTTTAGGTGTGAATCTTCCTTCCGTTACTGCATATTACTTTGACGCAAAAGCTGCGTTTCATGGTGGAGAAAGCCGCGGGCTTGAACATTGTCGCCAGTATTTTGCTTCCACACTAGCCAGTGAATACAAACAAACACGCAACGGTTTAGATGGCATGGATTACTCCACCAAGTTCTCTCCTTGGTTAGCTCATGGGTGCGTTTCTCCGAAAACTATTTATGCCATGTTGAAACGTTATGAAGCGGAGAATGGTGCAAATGATTCAACCTACTGGATTTACTTCGAACTGCTTTGGCGTGAATACTTTTATTGGTATGCCCGACGACACAAGCGACAGCTCTTCCGATTCGGTGGCATCCAAAATCGAGCACCACTCACCAGCTTTTACGCGCACCGTTTTCAACAATGGAAGAAAGGTGAAACGCCATTTCCTATCGTCAATGCGTGTATGCACCAACTTAATGAAACGGGTTATATGTCGAATCGTGGCAGACAGTTAGTTGCCAGTTGTTTGGTGCATGAGCTTGGCCTCGATTGGCGTTATGGCGCGGCGTACTTTGAGTCACAACTGGTCGATTACGATGTGGCATCAAACTGGGGAAATTGGCAATACTTAGCAGGCGTTGGTGCTGATCCGCGTGGTTCACGACAATTCAACCTCGAAAAGCAAACCGAAATGTACGACCCGCACATGGAGTTCATCGATAGGTGGCAAGGTCGTTGTCCTGGCGCGCATTTGGATAGTGTAGACATGGTCGATTGGCCGATTGTGATGGGCAGCAGTGACAAAGCTTCGTCATCGGAGAAACCGTAATGCAATTTGAAACCGTACGATTGATCTTGGGCGATCAACTTAACAGTGAGCACTCTTGGTTTCAGCAACCGGATGAGCAAGTGCTTTACCTGATTGCGGAGCTCAAGCAAGAGAATACTTACGTCACGCATCATATTCAGAAAGTGTGTGCGTTCTTTTCCGCAATGGAACAGTTTGCGAAAGAGCGTCTGAGTGAAGGTCACCAAGTTCTGCACCTCACGTTGGATGACACACAATCCTTCGACGATCTTGAGCAAGTCTTGCAACACTACGCGAGTGAAGTTGGTGCAAGTAAGTTTGAATATCAACGCCCGGATGAATACCGTCTTCTGGAGCAGTTAGCCAAACTAAAGCTTGATGGGGTCGTGACGCGTTGTGTCGACTCGGAACATTTTTTGTTGCCGTTTGAGGAAATAGAATCGCAGTTTCCTCAAGGTAAACACATCATGATGGAGCACTTTTACCGCCGTATGCGCAAGCGCTTCGACATCTTGATGCAAGACGGAAAGCCCGTCGGCGGAAAATGGAATTACGATGCCAATAATCGCAACAAGCTCAAAGCCAAAGACATTGAACAACTGCCACAACCTTTGATGTTCAGTACTGACATCCACGGCATTATTGAGCGGCTGGCACGACATGACATCAAAACCATCGGAAATCTTGAAGGGGACTTGTTGTGGCCGATTAATCGCGCGCAAAGCCTCTCTTTACTCGCGCATTTCTGCCAAGTCTGTTTGCCGTTATTCGGACGTTTTCAAGATGCCATGACAGGTCAGCACGATGCTAAGTGGAGCCTGTATCACAGCCGAATTTCATTCTCGCTCAACAGCAAATTGCTGCACCCGAGAGAAGTCATTGATGCTTCACTCAAGGCATTTCACTCCAACGCAGATATCGACATTTCTCAAGTCGAAGGGTTTATTCGCCAAATCTTGGGATGGCGAGAGTACATCCGAGGCGTCTACTGGGCGAATATGCCTCATTACCCACAAAAGAACGAGTTGGGCGCAGACAGAAAGCTGCCAGACTTCTTTTGGAATGGCGAAACCAAAATGGCCTGTATGCGCAATGCGATTGGTCAATCCCTCGATTATGCCTACGCACACCATATCCAACGTTTGATGGTCACAGGTAACTTTTGTTTGCTAACCGAGATAGATCCAGACCAAGTGGATGAGTGGTATCTCGGTATCTATGTTGATGCGATTGAATGGGTCGAAATGCCGAACACACGTGGCATGGCATTGTTTGCGGATGGCGGCATTGTTGGCACCAAACCTTACGCGGCGAGTGGTTCTTACATCAACAAAATGAGCGACTACTGTAAGGGTTGCCATTACGACAATAAGGCGAGGAGTGGGGAAGGATCGTGTCCGTTTAACAGCCTTTATTGGCGCTTTATGAACAAACACGACAAGCGCCTCGCAGCCAATCCACGAATCGGGATGATTTTCCGCTCTTGGGACAACATGGAAGAACAACAACGCCAAGCGATTCTTGATACCGCAGAGCACTACATAGAAAACGTGGAGAACTTGTGATGGAAATACTCATCGTCGGTGGCAATGGTGGAATTGGTTTGGCGATGGTGAGAGAAGCCGCAGCTCGGTTTCCTCAAGCTCGCGTGCATGCCACTTATCGTAAGCAGCAACCAGATTGGCAACACCCAAATGTCGTTTGGCATCAAGTGGATGTATCGCAAGACGAGCAGGTAAAAGCGTTCAGTGAGCAGATTGAACACGTCGATTGGTTGGTGAACTGTGTTGGTATGTTGCACACCCAAGAGAAAGGTCCTGAGAAGAATCTTAGCTCGCTCGACGCAGACTTCTTTCAGCAAACCATCACGGTTAATACTTTGCCAAGTTTGCTGTTGGCGAAATACTTCACGCCCAAGCTAAAGCGCAGTACTGCACCCAAGTTTGCGACCATTTCGGCCAAAGTTGGCAGCATTAGCGATAATCAGTTAGGTGGTTGGTACAGCTATCGAGCATCGAAAGCCGCATTAAACATGTTCCTAAAAACCATGTCGATCGAATGGCAAAGAGTGGTCAAACATGGCACGGTGCTTTCACTTCACCCTGGCACCACAGATACCGCTTTGTCGGCACCTTTTCAAACCAATGTCCCAAAGGGAAAGTTGTTCACGCCAGAGCGAGTTGCTAAGGATTTATTAGGCTTGATAGAAAAAGCAACCCCGCAAGATAGCGGGGCGTTTTGGGCTTATGATGGGACGTTATTACCTTGGTAAGAGAACGCGTACAAACGTTAATACAAATGAAATAACATACTCCAGAGAGGGTCGGAGTGACCTACGTTTTCGTTGATTTATTTCTTCGGCAACGCTCAGAACAATAAACGATTTCCTCCCAATTTCGCGCCCACTTCTTTCTCCAAGAAAATGGGCGCTGACAGACCGGACAGACTTTCATGGGAAGGTTGGATTTAAAACCTTTCATCGCGCTGAATGTTCACTCCTAATTTGGTTAAAACTACTTATCAAATAGGTACAGGTAATCGCCGTAGCCTAAACTCGCCATCTTGTTCACAGGTACAAATTTCATCGCAGCAGAGTTCATACAATAGCGCAATCCCGTCGGCTTCGGACCATCTTTAAACACATGACCTAGGTGTGAATCACCAAACTTACTGCGGATCTCCGTTCTAGGGTAGAGCAGTTTATAATCGGTTTTCTCCACGATGTAACCCGGGTTAATTGGTCGAGTAAAGCTTGGCCAACCTGTGCCAGATTTGTATTTATCAGTAGAAGAAAATAGCGGTTCACCGGTCACAATATCCACATAAATTCCCGCTTCTTTGTTGTCCCAGTATTCATTATCAAACGGACGCTCCGTGCCTTCTTCTTGCGTCACGTAATACTGTAGCTCTGTTAAGTTTGATTTGATTTCAGACTGAGCAGGTTTACTGTACGCTTTCACTTTCGAAAGCAGCTTTTTTTCTTCAATCAACTGTCGAAGTGTTTTAGGACTTTCTTTTCGATCTTCACCAAATACTTCGTCGAGATATTTATCGCGACCTGATGCGTAGCGGTAGTATTTGTACTTCAAGCTACTCTTCTTGTAGTAATCCTGATGGTACGACTCCGCAGGGTAAAACTTTTCAAACTCGATCAGCTCTGTTTTCAACGGTTTTGGATAGATCATCGCCTTGTCGATTTCCATCATAAACTGCTTAGCAATCTGCTTTTGCTCCGCATTATGGTAGAAGATCGCTGGACGGTATTGAGGACCACGGTCAACAAATGAACCTTTATCGTCGGTAGGGTCGATATGACGGAAGAAGTAGTCCAGCACTTGCTCGTAGTTCACGACAGCAGGATCGTACTTCACCTCAATCACTTCAATATGACCAGATTTACCAGAAGAGACTTGGCGGTAAGTCGGGTTTTCAATATGACCACCTGAATAACCTGATACAACATCGATTACGCCGGGCAGTTGCTCTAAATCCGATTCTGTACACCAGAAACAACCGCCAGCTAGCGTTGCGATTCTTGTATTCTCTGAAGCCTTCAGCTTATCCATCGTATCGGCGGTACCTGTTTTACTCAATAGTAGAAACAAGACTGGAAGTGCGAAGGAGAAACCGGCCAATAACTTAGACATATTCTTCATAGCTACCTCATCGTTATTTTTGTAGAAAGTGTTACTTAAATAAAAAGTGTTACGTATAGAGAAAGGTAACCGAGCGAAAAAATTACAGTAATGTTGAAAATTCCGTTGCCCTTTTATGCGATAGAGCTAAAGTATCGACAAGAAACACACCGCTAGTAAGGGCAACGATGCCTTGAATAAGCGATGCTAAATGAGGTAAATCATGCAAGCTGAAGTTAAATGGATAGAAGATTTTAAATTCCTTGGGCAATCTCAGTCGGGCCACTCCGTAGTGATGGATGGCAATGGTGGTGCAACCGCACCAAGCCCAATGGAAATGGTACTAATGGCTGCTGGTGGCTGTAGCTCTGTCGATGTTGTTGATGGTTTGAAAAGCGCAGGCCAAAAGGTGGTATCTGTTAACGCTAAGCTAACCACTGAGCGTCGTGAAACCGCGCCACGTATCTTTACGCAAGTGAATATCCACTTTGAAGTGTCAGGTGACGAGCTTGACCCAGAAGTCGTAGCAAAAGTGGCGGCTGACTCGCTAGAAAAATACTGCTCGGTTTGCCTAATGCTTGGCAAAGGTGTCGAAATGACACACAGCTGGGAAATCGTGTAAATCGATACCCTCCGCAGAATGAAAAAATAGCAAAATAGGAAAGAGAAAAGTGCAGGCTTTTCTCTTTTTTTCTTGTGCAATTCGCGTACTGTGTGTTTGGTCTAAAGTAGTAGGAATTTTCCAATGACCGAACTAGAAAAAATGATGTCCGGCCAAGTATTTGATGGCATGGACAAAGAAATTGACGCCATTCGAACTCAAGCGACTCTTGCCCTGCGCGCCTTCAATAACAACACTGACGAAAGTAAGCGCGACGAATTGCAAAAACAGCTGTTTGGCAAAGTGGGTCTTTGCATTGTTCAAGCCCCTTTCCATTGCGAATTCGGTAAAACCATCGAAATCGGCGAAGAAACCTTTATCAACATGAACGTGGTCATGCTCGATGGTGCCAAAATTACCATCGGGAACAACGTGCTCATTGGCCCGAGCGTGCAATTGTATACCGCTTCTCATTCTGTTGATTACCGAAGTCGCCGACGTTGGGAAACGTTTTGTAAACCCATCACGATTGAAGATGATGTGTGGATTGGCGGAAATTCGGTCATTAACCAAGGTGTGACGATAGGTGCTCGCTCAGTAATTGCGGCGAATTCAGTCGTTAACTATGATGTGCCGCCAGATTGTCTATACGGAGGCACACCAGCGAAGTTGATTCGTCGTCTCAACGAAGAAGAGTAAGAATCGATAGTGATGGCATGATGACTCGCTTTACAGGCGTAAGAGAATCATGCCATCAGAAAGGGATAATTCGTCAAGGAGTCTAAGATGTCGAACAAGACAGAAGTCCTCATGTGCCCTACATGTGGGGTAGAAACGCATCATGTCGTGGTGTTAGTTAGAAAAAAAAGTGGCTTTGAAGGCGATAAAAATCGCAACAAGAAAGAGTTCATCGCTGGCTTTCTCAAAAGTGTAGTGTTCGGCGCCTTCCTTGCTTCTATGGATGAATTTGAACGTCACTTGATCTGCGAAAACTGTGGTCATAAAACCATTCAACAGTAACGGATAGTTTTTCTTTCTCTGCATAAGTTCATAAGTGCGGTTTGAAGCACTGGTTATTCAAATCGCATTATCCTCTTTTAGTGCTTTTGCTCTTCTTATGTTCCTCTCTCAAAAATGAGTCACATCAGTACGCATTTTAACCGCTTGGATACGGGTAACTCACTGCTATGTATAATAAATTTTGGTGGGAAATACGTGTTTCAGCTCGATGTTTAACCTCTGTTCTATCGACACGTTTTGGGTCAGTAAACACTTAAATTTCGTTTGCTTTATGTTGTATGTAGCGTAATTGTGTGAAATTGCTCACATTAATGTTTAATTTATAAAAAAATAATTAATGAATAGTAATTCACAAATATGCTGACCGTATGTGCTATTTAGTTTTGACTTATCTTTTAATTATTCACTTGGTGAATGTTTTGTTGTTTTTAGATTGACTAAAGGTTTGATTTTCTATTCAAACTTGTGAAAGGTTGAATCGATATATTAGAAAACATGAATTTGATCTTGTTTCTATCTTTTGTTTTAAATGCGAAATTCATTATTAACAACGGATGGTTTTGATGATTTCTCTTGTGTGTATCCCACCAATTTTAGAAATTGAAAATTAAACTTTCTCAATACAATAACGACTAAAATTAAACGGAATGATGTTCTTATATTTTTATTGTATTTTAACTTATACATTTTGATTCATTCATTTTAACTGTTTTTGTTGATTTTAAGTTGTTGATAGTAATTGTCTTTTAACTTTTGTTTTAATGGCGTTGCTTTGCTGCTTCTTTAATGTTGTGGTGAGTGGCTTTGTTTATAAAAAGTCATTTTAAAGTGCGTTTTTAAGCAAAGTAGAACGCGACAATACTCAGATAAATAGTATTAAAAAATTAAATAAGGATTTAACCATAAGAGTAATTTTATGGTTGATAGGTTTATTGGGGTTGATTATCTGAATTTTTATGGAATTTCATCCCAATAATCTGTTTGTCTTTAAGTTTATTCTAATAAACTTAATTCTCATGGAAGTTTCAAAACATGCAGCACACAACAAAGTGGATGATGACGCCGCTTGCAATGTTGTTGGGTACGCTGTTTTCAGCGCCATCATTCGCGGTGGAAACGAGTGTAATTGATAGCACTAGCACGCCTGAATCTACACAAAATGAAGGAGATACGTCCTGTATTGTTTGTAAGTTTAGTGGGGCCGTTTACCTATCTTACGATACAAACATTTACGATAAAGACGACTACCGTTCTGTCCGCAATTTCTCGTGGGGAGGCGATCTCGTTTATTCCTTTTCGAGCGACACAAAAGCCTATTTTTCTACGGGGGGCTATCGTGCCCTAGAAGATGAAGTCGGCACCTACGCGACAGATTCGGTGTTGGGCTTGCAATACACGAACCTATATCGCTTTGGAGATACAGGGAAAATCGGCGTTGCGGGTCAGCTCACCATTCCAACTTCAGAAACATCTCGTAAAGATGAACTGCACACCGCGGTTCGTTTAGATGTGCCGATCTCTTTTTCAGCTTGGAGCGTCGATTTTTCGGTTTCGCCAAGACTGAGAAAAAATTTCCACGAATACAAAACCATGGGTGGACGCTCGCTGACTGAGTGGACTTACTCGTTGTTTGCTGTTGCGGAAAAGTCGTGGGAATCGTTCGCAGTGGGGATTACGGCGTTAGGTGGTAACAGCATCAGTTATCAAGGTACGCGCAGAAGCAGTTGGCAGTATGAGGGGGCGTTGTACGGCACATACGAGTTTGATGAAAGCTGGTCATTGCTACTCGCGGCATCATCAACGGGTTTCTATCAAGATGCAGAGCGAGGCACCTTGGGCAACATCGATTTGTTGGATCAAGAGAAAGCGTCTTACATCGTGACAGTGACTTACTCCTTCTAGGAAAATAACAACAATTAAGGATATCCAAATAATGTTTAAAAAATTGACTCTGGTGTCAGCAATAACGGCCGCACTTGCAGGCTGTGGCGCAGATGATCAGGCGTATGACTATGTCGAAAGAGATGCAAAAGAAGTCGCAGTAAAAGATCTTAAAGACGGTCGTTGGTTTTACGTTCCGACGACTGGTGCCGCTCCACGCTTTGCTCTTAACCAATTCCCATTCTTGCAAGGTTCACCTCGTTACGTTGAGCTTTGTTTTACCAAAGAAGGTCTGGAAGTTCGCAGTTACGATAAAAACTACCCAGACGCACATCTAAGCAAAGATGCTAATAACTACTGCGGTGAAGAGAAATTTGTCGCAGACGACGACGGCGTTAACTTCGCGCAAGTGCTGACGATTCCGGGTGACTTTGCGGCGTATCGCTGTCAAGAAGACGCGCATGGTGATTGCACCAACAAAGAAGAAACCAACGAAGACGCAAGCCTAAACTACAAGAAGAAAACCCACTTCACTCCTCGTCCTGAAGATCTCGAAATTGCAGAATTCAATATGGAAGATCTGTATGGCATTACCGAAGGCATTGATGAAATTGGCGCACCACGATTGATCTCGTGGGACTTTGACCCTAAAAACGGTCTTCTCAATTTCGAGCTAGAGCGCACGTTCCGTATCGATTTAGATAATATTTCTGATTACATCAACTTTGCAACGAAAGCGAGCTTGGATGAAGCGCTTGTGGATGGCGCGTTTAAATCTCGGTTCTACTATTCGTTAGTGCACGAAAGTGAAGTGGCAACCGAAGGTTACCAACCGATCTTGTACCCAGTGGGTGATGAGAACGACATTGGTTTCTTCACCACGTCGACGAAAAAGCTTAACCCAGTCACGAATAAATACGACCGTGATGTGGTTTACCTCAATCGTTTCAACCCAGATCAAGGCTCTATCAAATATTACTTGAGCGACAATTTCTTTGAAGAGAAGAACAAGTTGCTCTTGGATGCAACGCTGCAATCGATCGACAAGATGAACCACGCGCTGAATGTATTTGGGGCGGATGCAGGCAAGCCTGAAATCGAGATTGTGAACAAAACCAAAGCGGCTGGTATTCACCCAGGTGATCTGCGTTACAACGTGATTAACCTGATTGACGAGCCTCTAGCGAACGGTCTGCTTGGCTATGGCCCGTCGGTTTCTAACCCGATGACGGGGGAAATCATCAAAGGCCACGTGAACCAATACGCAGGCGTTGCAAGAACGGGTGTGCCTTTCTATTGGGATAACCTGGCGCGTTTCTATAATCGTAATCAACTGGACTTAGATGGCTTAGATCCATTGCCAACCAGCAGCGAATCTGTGAAAACAGAAGTTGCGGATAGAATTGAAGCGCTTTCTACAATGGCGGCGATGGCGAGCCTGAAATCGGATGAAAACATTCATGCGCCGCTCGTTTCAAAAGAAGACATCGTTTCTGGAAAAGCAGCGACGAAGAGCCCAACTCAGCTAATGAAAAACTTCAATGATGACATGGAGTTTGAAAAGGTGGTTGAAGCTGAAGAGAACCGTTTGTCTTTCTGGGCAGAGAACAACGTTTATCCAATCGAAGCGTCGTGGGTTTCTTCAACCAACAAGGCCATGTTGGACAACTTGAAGTTGGATGACGAGCGTTACTTTGAGATCAAACTCGATGACGCAGGTAACGAAGTATCGCGTCAGCTTAAGCGTTGGAAATACCTACCAAAAGAGTTGCAAGTGAAAGCCGCAGATGCGATTACGGTTGCGACTTACAGCAATACGCTTGTTCACGAGCTTGGTCATAACATGGGTCTGCGCCATAACTTTAAAGGCTCAAATGACAAAGCGAACTACTACACGCTAGAGCAAGCGCATCAACTTGGTTTGAACAACATTCCTGCTTACAGTTCGACGATGGACTACGCACCAAGCATGTTGGATGAAACGCCAACTTGGGGTCTGTACGACATTGCGGCGTTTAAGTTCGGCTACGGCCGTAAAGTCGAGACGATTCAAGATTCTTCAGGTTCAGCTCCTGCACCTGTTGCGAAACCGGCAGACAGTGCGAGCGATGAAGACAAAGCGGCATATGCTCGTTACCTCGCTGATCAGCAAGCCTACCAACAAAGCTTTGCATACAAGTTTGGCAACAATCCAGACAACACATCGCTGATGGTGTGTTCTGAAGTGAAGGCGCTAACGGGGGACGAGAAAGGCAAATCACTCTACAACTGTGACTTTAGCCGATTCGATATCGCTGCGTTGTCTGATGATCCAGAACTGAATGCGAAAACTCGTTATGGCGCACTTTACTACCTAGATAAAGTGAATGAAATTGAGCGTAAGTCTTACGATTTCTGTACCGATGGGAACGTTTCTCTAAACAGCGACTGTAACCGTTTTGACGAAGGTACAAACCTAGAAGAAATTGTTTCTTACGAGTGGCAGAACTATCTCGATAGCTATGATCGACGCAACTTGGAGTTATATGGGACTACGGGATTATTCTCGTCCGATTATCCTGGTTACTTAGTGCGCCGTTACATGGAAATGAGCGCTATCCGTGACAAGATGGAAGATCTTGAGCGCATCGATAACCTGTACACCAATCTGGGTTACACTTCGTCAACGGATAAGCCGGGTGACTTCTTATTGCGCATTGCTTCAAACCCTCAATACTGTAGCGAAGGCAAAGCCGATAACTCATGGTTCTGTGATTATGCGAATGGGGCGAAAAAATCCGCGGCGTTCTTCCTTGATATCTTGCGCACACCAGAGCATCAATGTGTGATAGAAAATGCGGCAGGCAACCAAAAAGTGATTTCTTTTGGTCAACTGTTAGACAACAACTCACACCAAATTCCGGCTGATTACGATCTTTCAACAGCCAGCTGTTTTGATGATTTGGCAGCACGCTTTATCGAAGATTCAGATGAGGGCTATATAGCTGTTGCGGAAACTGCGAATGGACGCTTCCTAAACTCAATTGGTAGCTTTGACCCGGATTACCCTTGGTCAAATGCGGTGTCTGTGTTGGGTAACTGGCCAGACAAAGCGCTTGCGAGCCACTTCTTAGCACGTCGATTCTCGAACCGTTTTACCGATGAGGTGAGCTTTGCATCGCTGCTTGATATCCCTGGGGTGCAAGCTGAATACGAAGACATCATGGGCAACATCGTGGCAAATGATGCGTTAAATACGCCAGTTAAATTGGTGGGTAAAGACGGTAAGGAATACACCAATCTAAAAGGTGTTACCGTGAACCTACACATCACTGAGCAAATGGAGTCCCTACCACCAATGCCTCGTGGTATTGCAAGATTCCTTGATATTGGCGCAGAAGGTCGCGGACGTGTTGGCGATGTCATCTTGAGAATGGGTGTGCGCCAAATGAAGTCTTACGACTACACAGTGAAGACTCGTGGTCAATCTCAGTTTGATACGTTTACGAAGCAACAAGACCGCTACGGTATTATCGCGGGTGACAAGGTTGAGTTTGTTATCGACGGCGAGAAGTTTGTGGCAACAAAAGCAAACAAGCTGGCTTACGACTACGCAAATCAACTGGTGACGTCCAAAGGTTACGATCTAAAAACGTACCTAGATAGCTATGAGCATGCAACACTAAACAAGGTTGCAGAGAGCATCGATAGCGCTTGGGGGCCATTCCGAACAGCGATTGTCCCAGCGTTCCACGATCCTGTATTGCTGCTGGATGCGCCAATGGTCAACGCAATGAAGCGAACCATTGATGCGGATATCGCGGCAGGTGTGCTGTCGTTCAGCCAGTCTTTCATCAACTTTACGACAGCGAATGTGACTTCGGGTGATTTGGTCATCGATGCAACTTCGGGCACATTGAGCTACAAAGGTGGTAAAGCGCACGATGAGCTGAAAGCGTTCGAAGCTTACACTGATGCGATGCTTTTGATTTACAACGATCACGCCGAAGACATGATGTTCGCGGTCGACAATGTGTACGCAGGGTACATGGCGTCTTCAGATGCTGACAAAGAACTTTGGCTGAAAGATCTCAATATGATTCAAGCGTATTTGCGTGGT
Organism: Vibrio sp. Vb0349; assembly: GCF_033338975.1. Lineage (NCBI taxonomy): Bacteria > Pseudomonadati > Pseudomonadota > Gammaproteobacteria > Vibrionales > Vibrionaceae > Vibrio > Vibrio sp. Vb0349. Next base: position 82,931 of record NZ_JAWOTS010000005.1, read on the forward strand.
GATATTGGCGCTGTAGCTGGTGATTACTACAAGATGCTTGATCGCCTACCAACGGCAGTGAGTTTCCAGTAAATAACTCTTAATTCACTCATACAAAGGCCTGCAGCAATGCAGGCCTTTTTCGTCATAGGATTGATGGAATTTAGGAGTGAAAGATGATCTGTCCGTCTTCTGTCATCACAAGTGTCGCTTTGCTTTGTTCGATAAGTTGGGCAGCATAAGAAGGGGTAACGGCCTGCATATCACCTTTAGATCGAAGAGTTAAAGACTCCCACGCTTGATCTCGATATTTCCCTGCTTGGGTGTATTGAATCAGTACTTTCATAGCTTCACGCTCCGGTGTGGTTGACGTGCTACTTAAGTTAACGATCTTAGGTTTGTTGTGCATCTGTTAAAAATGAAACATTAGTTTAACCCAAATGTGCCTTTCCAAATATCGCGCATTGAGCAGAGCAATTTAGAATCCTTGTGATGAAGGGATGAAAAACACTCAATCTTTCGATTCATACTGCGCAATATAATGTTTGAGAGATTTGGTTTCCGCACTCTGAAACTCTTCATCGTGCATACGCAGTGCTTGGATACGGTCGAGGCGGAACTGGCGGTAGTCATCGCGCAATTCGCACCAGGCGACCAGCGTCCAGACTTTGCCCCAAAAGAACTGGCCTAACGGTTGGATTTTTCTCTCGGTCACCTGTCCGCTTTCATCTTGGTAATCCAAACTGACCTTAAACTGATGATCAATCGCGTGGCGCAGAAGCTGCCCTCGTTTGGCAGTCTCGGATTGGGTGTGATAATCGGGCACAATCAGCGGACAATCTTCCACTTGTTGTTTGAGCTTATCGGGCAATACCGAAAGTATTTTGGTGGACGCAGAGTGAGACGCTTCGGCGAGTTCAACATCCGACCAGGCTCGAACCATCCGCATGCCCAGTTCAAGCGCCATCATCTCTTTTTCTGAGAACATCAAAGGCGGCAGATGAGAGCCAGCTTGCAACAGGTAGCCGACACCTGCTTCACCTTGAATCGGAACACCAGAACTGAGCAACGACTGAATATCGCGATAAATCGTACGTTCGCTAACTTCCATTCTTTCTGCGAGCTCTTTCGCTGTCACGGCGTAACGCTTTGCGCGCAAAAGCGTCAGTAGCTCAAACAGTCGTTCTGATTTGCTCATGATGTTCCTTATCTAGACCTACTGGTTGTTAGTGGTAGTGTGGCTGATTACTTCTCTAGCTCACTGCACATTTTTAAGTTGTGATGTTTAAGCTCGAAGCTTTCGCAGTCAATCATTGATAACAGAGGCTGAAATTCAACGGCTTGCTTAATCTGTTTTCCCGCCTGTTTTGCATCGTCCATTGAACGCCAGTAAATGATGTATGTCCACACATCGTCCGTCGCTTCGTGACTGAGTGAGCGATACAAAAAGCCCGGCAGATTCTTCACAAACGTTTGTGACTGTTTGGCAGCAGCGATCACGTCTTGCTCTGTTGTGCCTGCGGTTAGACGAAATTGCACAGTTTCGATAACGGTTTCCATATTGTGATTCCTTATTGGTTTTGGCGGATTGCCTGTTGAGTTCCAAATAAGGTTACGCGGATGGAATGTCAGAACATGTCAGTAGTGAAATCTCACTCACTTATCATCAATATGGTTATTTTTCTGGGCTGTTGTAACGATCCCAGTAAGGTAAATCTGTGCCGAGTTTTTCGCTGATAAAATCGATAAAGGCTCTTACTTTCAACGGCATGTGCTTGCGCTCAGGAAAAACCGCATAAATGGCGTGTTCTGGTAGAGAATACTCTTCCATCACCGGTTTTAGATTTCCTGCAGCAAAGTCTCTTCCTGCAATAAACGTCGGCAGTTGAGCAATGCCCGAACCTCTTAACAGCAACTGGCGAATAGCTTCGCTGTTATTGACGATAAAGTTTCCTTTTGGAAGCACTTTGTATTCGCTGCCATTGTTGATGAACATCCATTCGACGCCGCCACGGAAATAGGAGTAGCGCAGGCAGTTGTGACTGACTAAATCACTTGGTTTTTGTGGTGTTCCAAACTCCGCTAAGTAATCTGGCGAGGCACAAAGCACACTTTTACAAGGGGCGAGACGTTTTGCGATTAGATTGGAAGAGGTGAGTTCACCAATACGGATCCCCAAATCAAAACCGTCTTTAACCAAATCGACCATTTTGTCTTCGAGGTTTAAATCCACTTCAATTTTCGGGTAACGAGCGAGAAACTCGCTGATCAAAGGCGCGATATGCAGTACACCGAAAGACATCGGCACGGTAATTTTGAGCCGACCTTGTGGAGAGCCTTGCAGCTCAGATACCGCGTCTACGCCTTGCTGGGCCAGATTGAGCGCTTGAGAAGCGTACTCAAAATAGCGTTCTCCCGCTTCGGTCAGGCTCAGCTTACGCGTAGTTCGGTTAAGGAGACGAATGCCCAAATCGTCTTCTAGTTGGTTGATGCGTTTGCTGATCGCCGATTTCGTCAGATTCAGCTGTTTGGCCGCAAGGGAAAAGCTGCCGCATTCGACAACAGCAACAAAAACGGGCAGGGAGGCAATCGCGTTCACATCAATCTCCTATTATCGTGAAGCATTTATTGTTGAGCACAAGGATACAATTAATTTCCAATTATAGAGATTATCTTCAAGAAGAAAACAATCTAGACTATGCACCAGTATTACGACCTTGATTTTGGGAAGAAGAAAATGAAGTACGATTGGATCCTGTTTGACGCTGACGAAACCTTATTCCACTTTGATGCTTTCAAAGGTTTGCAGCTTATGTTTTCTCGCAAAGGCGTAGATTTTACTGAACAAGATTTTGCTCATTACCAAACCGTAAACAAACCGCTTTGGGTGGATTACCAAGACGGCAAAGTAACGGCAGATGAGCTAAAACATAAGCGTTTTACCGAGTGGGCTGAGAAGTTGAATACCACAACAGCAGATCTCAACAGCGCATTTTTAGAAGCAATGGCCGATATTTGCAGCTTGTTGCCAGGTGCAAAAGAGCTGATGGAAGCGCTGCAAGGCAAAGCTAAAATGGGCATCATCACCAACGGTTTTACAGAGTTGCAAGCGATTCGCCTTGAGCGCACAGGGATGACTGAGTACTTCGATAAAGTGGTGATCTCTGAACAAGTGGGCGTAGCAAAACCGGACTTAGGTATTTTTGAATACGCGATGCAGCAAATGGGCAACCCATGCAAAACGCGCGTACTGATGGTGGGTGACAACCTTCATTCCGATATTCTGGGTGGTAATAATTTTGGTATTGAAACTTGCTGGTTAAATACCACAGGCGCAAGCGTCGATGAGCGTATCGCACCAAATTACACCGTTGAGTCTTTGAGTGAACTAAAGAACATTTTGGTGGCGTAACCGAATCCGGTATTATTCCGCAGTAACCCTCAGAAAAATCAAGGAATAACCATGTCAGACATCAAACAGCTAGACAGCAAAGTCGTTTACCAGAATAAGTGGATGACGGTGCGTGAGGACAAAATTTTACGTCCGAGCGGCGCAGAGGGTATCTATGGTGTGGTCGACAAACCTGATTGTGCTGCGATTCTGGCTATCGATAACGGGATGATTCACTTGGTTCAGCAGTACCGTTACACCGTAGGTCAACGTTGTTGGGAGATCCCACAAGGGGCGTGGGAATCAAACCCAGATGCGGATCATCTTGAGCTTGCCAAAGGCGAGCTGCGTGAAGAAACGGGCATGCAGGCGAGCGCTATGGCGTATGTCGGCGCGCAGTTTATCGCATACGGCTTTTTGAATCAGACATGTCACGTCTACTTCGCCACTGATTTAACGGACGTGGGTAATCAACTCGACAGTGAAGAAGAGGATTTGATCACTCGCGCTTTTTCTGTTGAGGAGTTCGAACAGATGATGATCGACGGCACGATCAAAGATTGTGTCACCATCGCCGCTTATGGTTTGGCGAAGCTGAAGAAATTCATTTAGTTATCCATGACGATTTTTTAATGAAAACAGCGGCCTAGTGCCGCTGTTTTTAGTTTGGGTGAGCTCGTTGAGCCATCGCTTACTCGTCGATTTTCTTACCTAAGATTTCCACTTGCGCTTTTTTAGTCACCCCCGCGACTTGCAGCGCAGTGCTGCCAACCGATTCATAGTTCAACTCGATTTTGTCTAACTTCGCGTTATCTTTTGTTGGTAGGCTTAAGCTTCTTGATGACATGCCTTTAGTCAGAACCCCTAAACTGTCGAACGTCTTTTCCTGACCATCTTTCATGATTACTTTAACGCTTTTCAGATCGACCGTACCTTGCGTACATTTGATTTTTATGTGGCTGAAACGAGCGTTAGCAAATGGTGACAGTGGATTGACTGTGTCGGTTTCCGATTTAAAACTGACGGTCTTATCTGCAATCTTATCCCAATCGTTGTCTCCTGCAACCGATTGGAAAGAGGCTACAGCCGCTAAAAGACAGAGTGCGATGGTGTTGAACAGTTTCATAGCTTTTCCTTACCTTAGGTTTAGATATTCTGTTTAATCAGTTCGATGACGTGTGTGACTTCGTCTTGAGTTAAAGCCCCTTCTTTCACGAATAAAATTTCACCTTGTTTATTTTGTACGATAATCGCAGAACTTTCTTGCTGCAGATCCCAAGTTGTTGCTAATACGCCATTCTTGTCTAACACCATGGAAGACCAAGAGAATGTCTTTTTGCTGTCCTCTGCCGACGATTTAACAAATGTACCGGTTCCCCAAATGGCGTCTTCTTGGTTGATCACGGTTGTGGTCTGATACTGATCTTCAGGAAAGTGAGCGGCAGTGATTGCTGACATCAGCGGCGCGTTCATCTCTTTGGCTTTACTACGACCTGCAATGGCTTGTATCACACGGATTTTGCCTAACATCTGCTGAGTTGCCCAAGGTTGATAAGCCACATCGTCTCCTTGCAGCGTCATTTCGCCATCGGTATCAATGCTGACGGAAGGGGTGGTTTGACCGACAGAAAGGTTATGAGAGAAGGCGAATGTCGGGGCGAGTGAGAGTAAGAGTGACAGAACAGATGGAGTTTTCATTGGGGGGCCTGTAACGAAGTGAGGTTAGAGCGAATCAAAATAAGGGGCAAATACGATGCCCCTTATCGGATTTGGCGATTAGTTAGAAAGTACAACGCGCGCATTTAACGGTTGTAGCGGACGATTGTTTTGTCCCATGACTTCCATAAGTTTCGCGGCTTGATCTTTGGATAAGGTTTGAGTGTCTTTAAGCACAAACCAGCGCACACCTTCTGAACATGGCGGTGTGGTTAAAGAGCCGTTAAATCGATAGTAGTTTGCAGTTTTTGGCAGTAAGTCGTTAATCTCAAACGTATCTTTAAAGAACGTGGTTTGATTCTCTTGTGGGATTGCGTTGATCAGTTTAGACAGTGCTGCGTTTTGATCGCCAGCATCAAACATCACCGAAATTACCGCCAACTCGCCGTCTGCGTTGGCGTGTACAAAGTGCGCTTCAAGTGGATATTGGCGGCCTTTGATTTGGTTTTCTGAAGGTGTGTGGAAATGGAACTGTTGCAGCTCGAACGTCTCGCCATCGATGGTGAAGCTGTTACGTCCGTTCACTTGCGCTTGCAGCGTATGACCATTGTTGGTTAAACCAATGACCTGACCAGTGTACGAAAGGTTCAGTGCTTCCAGTTTTGCATCGGCTGGGTTGTCGATGTTGATTGGGCTTTGGTTTTTCGTGGTTGCGCAGTCTTTGGCGATTTCTCCCCAGTGTTCTGGCCCGTGTTTGTAATTGCCATAGCCCCATTCCGAAGCCTGAGCTGCGCTTAGAGTGAGAAGTGAGAGTGAAAAAGCAAGTAGTGTTTTGTTCATAATAATGTCTCTGTTCGGTCGCTTTGATAAGCGTTGTTACAAGGCAATGACCTAGAGGTTTGATCACTGCCTGACAAATTAGAAACGGTGGCTGAGTTGGGCACCAATTAGGAACGCATTTGAATGGGTTACGCCCGTTACCATCGGTGCAGGAACACCTTCATACGCGTACTCTTCTACGTTGACATCTTCACCAATCAAGTACGTCATGCCGATGTCAACCGTGGTATCTGATGACCATTGGTAAGAGGCACCCGCAGATAACCAGTGACGGTTCGAATCTGGGATAGAAAGCGAAGTCAGCTCATCGACAGGTGTTTTGTCGAACATGTAACCCGTGCGTAGTGTCCAACGTTCATTGGCGTACCAAGTCGCACCGATGGAGTAGTGCGCGGAGTCTTGCCACTGAAAATCTTTTAGCAACTGATCATCAGCTTTCAAGCTGTCAAATGCTGACCAACCAATCCACTGCACAGAATAGTGCAGGGCAAATTTAGGTAAGACGCGGTGATAACCGGAAAACTCCGCAATATCCGGTAGCGGCATAGCAAGTGAGTCGTACGATTCGCCAGCAAAGTGGATGTCACCCTTGGCATCGATATTAGGGCTGTGCTTGTAGCTTAAACCTAAGCGATGACGTTCGTTAAACTCGTACATCATGCCAATATTCGCACCAAGCCCAATGCCGCCGGCTTCCACATCAAGTGCGTTGCCTTTTACGGATCCACAGCGTTGTTCTAGTTCGTTTCCAAGTATGTTCCCACCAACGCAAAAACCCACGTCCATATCGCGGTACAGCTCACCAGAGCCGTAAATCACATCAATACCACCACCGATACTAAAACGATCGTTCACCTTGTATGCCAAGCTTGCGCTAAGGTTGACACTCGCTACGCTGGTGACACCGCCAAAAACAGGTGCGCCATAGTTTGGTTTAAACTCCATGTCGGTTCCGAAGTTGGAATATGCCGATAAGCCTAGATACCAGTCGTCGTTGATAGGGTGAATAAAGTAAAAATTGGGTACAACGGCTGGTTGACCAACGCCATCGACGTCATCAATGTCGGTCACGGTTTGAGAGAAGGACGGGGTAATGTCAACTTGAGGGGACGGAGGAAAACCACCCATACCAACATTGACATCCGCATTAATGTTAGCTCGATGATATTGCGCATTTTTAACGGTAACGTCAGGTTTGACGTAAGTGACACCGAACGATAAGGCATTTTGTTTAAACAGCGTCATCGCTGCGGCGTTGCGGCTGATTACAGACGCATTATCACCAATGACGGCATCACCAGCAAAAGCACGGCCAAGACCCGTCGCAGAATGTTCGTTAATTTGAAAACCACCGGCATACGCCGTCGAGGAGGCTAACCCGATTAATAAATAAATCGGTGAAAGAGTTAATTGTCGCTGCATGTTTTTCTCATGAATTAATTAGAAGTTGTATTGCAACGAAAATCAGTAAAATAAACAAATCTGACCAGTGCATTTAAGAGTAAAACTAACAGTGTGCTGACAATAAGTAAATTTAACTTAATAAATATTTATTGTTGAATTTATTAATGCTTCATGGCGTGAATATAGTGGTTATTTTACGTGTAAATTAAACTCAGAGCCCCTATTTTTATTTTTGCGGTATTACTTCTCTATTTTTATTGTGCTGACTGTTCCCTAACAAACAGAGGCAAATCCAGCGATAAAGTGTCCGTGATGGAAACTCTGAGTCATTTGTATTTCCATTGCATCCCAACGTTGGTAGTTCGAATCAGCAAGAGAACTATCGTTTTAAACCCACATGACACACTCCTCTCGGTCTTACCTGTGTTATGTGGGTATTTTTTATTTAACTTGCCACTTAACTCCTCTTTAAATTCAATCATCAAAATGACCATAATGAAATTTAAATGGATGGCATATTGAATAAGCTTAGATTTTACTGGTTTTTTGGTATTTAAAAGTTTTGTTTATAATACTTATAACTTGAATTTCTATATTAAAAATGATCTTTGTTATATTTATTGAATGATAAAGTTTTGAAGTGACTATAATATCTCGGATTTTTCACGTTAGTGATGTTATTCCTTCAGTATCTTGACGTTAATTTACCTATCTTTACGTCTCGTACCCTGTACGGCTAAGACAAATAGCAGTATAAAATCAAAACTATTATTTACTTCACTCCTGCTATGAAACTCAATAAAAAATGGCTCGTTTTGTGTGGCCTACTCGCTATTGGTGCTGGTGGTTATCATTATCTGCAACGTTCAGAACCCATTTCTCCTTACGCGACAGAAGTCGTTCGCAAAGGCAATATCGAAAAGGCGGTATTAGCCAACGGCATGTTGCAAGCGTCCAAATTGGTGAATGTAGGTGCGCAAGTATCTGGGCAAATTCAACGCCTCGCTGTGAACTTAGGGGATGAGATCAAACAGGGGGACTTGATTGCACAGATTGACAGCCTGACTCAGCAAAACAGCCTCAAAGAAGCCCAAGCGTCTCTTAATAGTCTCAACGCTCAGTACCAGGCTAAGCAAGCGCAGATTAAACAAGCAAACTATGAATACGTGCGCCAAAAAGGCATGTTGGCAGCGAAAGCGAGCTCACGAGCTGATTACGAGAATGCTGAAGCGACGCTCGCCATCTACAAAGCCGAGTTAGCGCAACTGGATGCCGAAATCGAGAAAGCCAAAATCAACGTCGACAATGCGCAGTTAGATCTCGGTTACACCACCATTAACGCACCGATGGATGGCACGGTGGTCTACACCGCGGTGGAAGAAGGACAAACCGTGAACGCCAATCAAACCACGCCAACTATTATCGAGTTAGCCAAGTTAGATACGATGACGGTGAAAGCCGAAATTTCGGAAGCCGATGTGATTTTTGTTCACCCAGGCCAAACGGCGCTGTTCACCATTTTAGGCAAACCGAATCAGCAGTTTAAAGGCACATTGCGCGCCATTGAGCCGGGGCCAACCATCATGGATGGCGATGACAGCGATCTGAGCATTTCAGATAGCGACGCCATTTACTACAACGCTGTATTTGATGTGAAGAACCCGCAAGGTATTTTGCGCATCGGCATGACTGCGCAAGTTTCGATTGTCCTTGAGCAATCGGAAAATACCTTGATTGTCCCTTCACAAGTCCTGCAAAAATCTGGCGGCAAAGGCAACTATACCGTGCCAGTGCTTGAACAGGGCCAAGTGGTGCAAAAGCCCGTGACTGTGGGTATTAACAACAAAGTGAACGCAGAAATTCTCTCAGGTTTGAAGGAGGGCGACCAAGTTGTTCTTGGCAATGCTATGGATGGAGAATCATCAAGCCGAGGTGATCGTCGTCGACCTCCAATGAGGTTCTAAGATGAGTGACGTGCTTTTAAAAGTTGAGGATTTAACTCGACGTTTTGTCTCTGGCGACGAGTCGCTTACTGTGTTGAACCACATTAATTTAGAGATAAAACGCGGTGAAATGGTCGCGATCGTGGGTGCATCAGGCTCTGGTAAATCGACGCTGATGAATGTGCTCGGCTGCTTGGATAAACCGTCCAGCGGTCGATACTTCATTAATGGGCAAGATGTCTCGACGTTGGAATCCGACCAACTGGCGGAGCTGCGCCGCGAGTATTTTGGCTTTATATTCCAGCGTTACCACCTGCTGGGGGACCTAACCGCGGTGGCAAACGTGGAAGTACCGGCGGTTTACGCGGGAGTTCCTCATCGTCAAAGAACGGAGCGAGCGCAGTCACTATTGGCTCGCTTGGGGCTGGAAGATCGTTTGACTCACAAGCCCAGCCAACTGAGTGGTGGCCAGCAACAGCGCGTGAGTGTTGCTCGTGCACTGATGAACGGTGGTGAGGTGATTCTCGCCGATGAGCCCACTGGCGCATTAGACAGTCACAGTGGGCAAGAGATGATGGCACTGCTTAAAGAATTGCATCAACTTGGGCATACGATCATCTTAGTGACTCATGATATGAACGTGGCGAACTTTGCGGATCGCATCATTGAAATCAAAGATGGTGAAATCATTGCAGATACGCTAAATGCACAAGTTGTAATCAATGAGCAAGCAGCAAATACACCGAGCGCGTCTTTTCATCGCCCAGCGCAAGTCGCCAGTAAGTGGTGGAAGTGGGACAGTTTTATTGACGCGCTCAAAATGGCGCTGCTGGCGATGTCTAGCCACAGAATGCGCACGTTTTTGACCATGCTCGGCATCATTATTGGTATAGCTTCGGTGGTTTCCGTGGTGGCACTAGGTAATGGTTCACAACAGCAAATTTTGTCGAATATTTCATCCATGGGAACAAACACCATTGATGTCAGGCCGGGCAAAGGGTTTGGTGACCGCCGCTCCGGACGAGTGAAAACGCTAACCGCCGACGATGCTAAATCGTTGGAGAGTCTACCTTTTGTCGACAGTGTCACGCCGTCTTTATCCAACAGCTTAACCGTGCGTTATGCCAATCAGGATGCAACCGCGTCTGTGGAAGGGGTTGGGGAAGATTATTTCCGTGTGCGCGGTTATGAGATCGCCAAAGGTCAGTTTTGGGATGAAGAGAGCGTGAACTCACTCGCCCAAGAAGCAGTGATTGATGACAACACCAGAAAGGAAATGTTTGCGGATAGAAATCCGATTGGTGAAGTGATTTTTCTTGGTTCATTGCCAGTGCGTATTGTGGGTGTCACGCAGAAAAAAGAAGACGCGTTTGGTAACAGCGACGCGCTGAAAATTTGGGTGCCATACACCACTATGTCGGGACGCATGATGGGACAACGCTACCTCAACGGCATTACTGTACGGATTGATGAGAACGCCCCAAGTGCGGCGGTAGAGCAGAGCATCATCAACTTGTTAAAAATGCGCCACGGTACAGAAGATTTCTTCACGATTAACACTGACACCATTCGTCAGAGCATCGAGAAAACCACCGCAACCATGACGTTACTGATCTCAGCGATTGCGGTGATCTCCCTAATTGTCGGCGGAATTGGCGTAATGAACATTATGTTGGTGTCGGTGACAGAGCGCACGAAAGAGATCGGTGTGCGAATGGCTGTGGGTGCGCGGCAAGCGGATATTTTGCGTCAGTTTTTGATTGAAGCGGTACTGGTGTGTTTATGTGGTGGCATTGCTGGTATTGGCTTGGCATTTTTGATTGGTTTTGCATTCAGTACATCTGGCAGCAGCTTCCAAATGATTTACTCAATGAACTCGATCATCTGGGCGTTTATTTGCTCAACGTTGATTGGCATCGCTTTCGGCTTTTTACCCGCTCGCAATGCCGCCAAACTCGATCCGATAGAAGCGCTAGCGAGAGACTAAAAATGAGTAACACAATGAAATTCAAAACTCGATTGGTCGCGGCTGCCTTAAGCGCAGTGTGGTTGTCAGGTTGTGGTTCGCTTATGCGTAGCGACTATCAAGCTCCTGAGGTGCAAGTGCCTGCAAATTGGCAACAGATGCATGTTGCGGGTGATGTCAGTATGGATCCTTGGTGGTTGGCGTTTAACGACCCAACGCTTAATCAATACATTACTCAGGTGTTGGCTCAAAACAACGATTTGACGCTGGCAACGCTAACGCTAAAGAAAGCGCGTTTACAGCTGGGTTTAGCGCAAGATGACCTTTTCCCTACGTTGAGTTCTTCCACATCAGGACAAGTTCAAAAATCTCTTGATGGCGGGGAATCGGCAGATAGCTACAGCACTAACTTGTCCGTCAATTACGAGTTGGATTTGTGGGGAAAAATCTCGGCGGACGTTGACCAAGCCAAGTGGACGGCGATGGCAAGTCAACAAGATCGCGAGGCGACCGCACAAAGTTTGGTGGCAACGACGGCATCGTTATATTGGCAAATCGGCTATCTGAAACAGCGTTTAAACCTCAGTCAGCGTAATGTGGAAGACGCAGCTCAAACGCTACAATTGATTGAAAAACAGTACCAACTTGGCGCTGTGGATCAGTTAGATGTGCTTGAAGCCAAACGTACGTTGGCAAGCTTACAAGCGCAGCAAAGTGAGTTTGAACAGAGTTTACTTGAGGCAAACAACGCCTTTGCGATTTTGTTCAATCAACCGCCGAAGAGCATCAGTGCAAACATCCAAATGCTGCCTGAAGGCGATATGCCATCGTTGAGTGTTGGTGCTCCGTCTGATTTATTGATCCGCAGACCCGACATTAAAGCAGCGATTTATGAAGTCAAAGCCGCGCTAGCAAATAAAGACGCAGCAGATTTGGACTACTTGCCTAAGCTGACGCTCACTGGGGCTTTGGGTGGATCGTCACAAGCGCTCAAAGACCTGCTTTCCAACCCGATCGGCAGTTTAGGTGCAGATATGACGTTGCCGTTTTTGCAGTGGAATGAGATGAAAAATAGCCAAGCCATTGCCGATTTAGACTATCAATCGGCTATTGTGAGTTATCGCCAAGTGTTGTACGCCGCATTCCAAGATGTCGAAAATGCCTTGTCGGCACGCGAGAAATTGAAGTATCAGGCGGCGCGTTTACAAGAACAATATGATGCCGCAAGTGCCGCTGAGTCCATATATGCCGCGCGGTATCAGTATGGCTCGACATCGATCATGGACTATTTGAATGCCCAAGAAGACACCAGAAACGCACAAGCTTCTTTGTTGGAGAACCGCTACAACCAGTTTCTCACTCAGGTTACGCTTTACCAGTCTTTAGGAGGAGCCGACGTTGCGCCGTTGTAATTAGGTGTCAGCTCACACTAGCGAAGCGCCATGCAACAAAGCCTTTTTTGAAGGTATTACTGGTCCCATGAATGGGACCAGTAATAAAAGCTTAAGTTACTTGGCGAACTTCTTGAAAGGTGCATCAACCGGGGTGTCAGCTAGGTGATTGGTATAGTTACTCATCACTTTTTGCGCTAGACCAAGTACAATTTCAAGCAGTTGCTGCTGTCCGTAACCCGCCGCAAAGAACTTCTCTATCTGAGACTCTTCCACTACACCACGTTGGCGCACCATTTGAAGCGTTGTCTCTCGTAGTGTTTCAAGTTTTTCGTCTGCCAATGGTGTTTGGTTGACGAGAGCATCAACAATCTCCTGATCCACTTTCATTGATGCCGCGATCGCACTATGAGCAGGAACGCAGTAGTGACAACCATGTTCAACGTTGATGGTTTGCCATACGACGGTCAATTCTTCTGCGTTAAATGATGTTTGTTGAAATAGCTCATGCACAACTTGATAACCCTCAAGCAAGGTTGGCGCTTCAGCCATAACAGCATGAAGATTTGGTAGCATGCCAAACGCTTTGACTGAATTTTCAATCAGGTGCTTTGATCCTTCGGGTGCGTTTTCTGCGGTATACAGTTTAAATTCTGCCATGTTTAAATCTCCTGTAATTGGATATGAGCGGATTAGGCAAGAACAGGATAGTTGATTTTGAGCGGTCGCTCAATATAAAATTGAGCATATGTTCAAAATTGATAATTGCTCATGGCGAATACAAAGAAATTCCAACGTGATGAAGTGGTGAAAGCCGCCTCGGATCTATTCTGGAAGAAAGGTTTTCATGCAACATCTACACGTGATTTACAAGATAGCGTGAATCTGCGTCCTGGAAGTATTTATGCGACGTTTGGGTCAAAAGAGGGGCTATATTGTGAAGCGCTAAAAATGTACGTTGCGAACTTGCAAGCCCTGTTTGAGTTGCATTTAGCTCAGAACACAACGGTTCTAGATGCAATAGAAGCTTTCGCGATTGATGTGGTTATCAATCAGCGAGACTCCAATCCCAGTGAAGTGTGCATGTTAGTCAAATCAGCAAGTGAATTTGCTGAGGATTTTAATGCGCTGCGCAATCAAACAAACAGCTTAGCAAACCAATTTGAATCTTTTCTTGCAAAGCTGTTTGAGCGAGCAATCGAGAATGGCGAAATTGAAGCCCAGGATACATTGCTTCTTGCTCAGTTGTTCCAGGTTCAGTTTACGGGTATACGAGCCTACTCATACCGCAGTGATGATGAAACCTTAAAGACGTTGATCTCTATTATGGTGAACAGCTTCCGCGGTAACGTACCAAAACAGAACGCTGAATGAGACTGCTCAAAGTCAACGTCTCTAAATCAACGGCTTGAAGTAAGCGAGCTCAAATAAACCCGTTATCGGGGGTCGATATCGATAAAAAATGACCACGAAGCATCGTGGTCATTTTTATGCAGATTAACTTGCAATGAACAACAACGGCTTATTAAAAGCGAAACTCTTCTAAGTTATTGCTGCTTTCTAACATTTTTTCAGCCACATAACGATGCGTTGCTGTGGTTGGGTGAGTCACATCCCAGAACACGAACTTATCTGCGCCAGATGCTGCACATTCAGAACGTAATGAGTGAGTGTACATGTAGTCAACAGAGGATGAACGGTTGATGTCTAAGCAAGGGTCGCTTGCATTTACGAAACCGTGTTCTTCTGGTGCCGAGGTTAACTTCTCAAACAGTGCGTGTGTATCAAACAATGCGATGTTGTAGCCTTGGGCTTTGTAGTACATCGCTTGTGCTTTGATGAACTCGTTCATCTTCAATACTTTCGCACGAATCGTTTCAATTTCTTCCTGTGTTGAGTATTTGAACTGTGGTGCTTTGGTTGCATCTGGCAGTGTCATCAACATGAAGTTCTTCGCGCCAGCGTCTGTTAAACGAATCAGAGCTTCAGCGTAATCCGCTTTTACTTCCGGCACGCTACGGTTGTAGTTCATGAAATCATTTAAACCAAACTCTAACGTAAACAATGTGTTAGCAGGGTTGTAGTTCTTCGCCAGCTTTGTGTAGGTTAAGTAAGAAGAAACTTGTTCGCCGACACCAGTTAGCGCGATGTATTGGTTTTCACCTGCTGCGCCACCAACTGCCCAGTTGTATAGCGGTAAGTTTTTGGCTTTAGCAACGTATTCCGTCCAAACAAAACCGTTTGAGAAGTGACCCAAGAACCAGCTATTAGGGTTAGGGAAGCGCCATTGGGACGCGTTAAAGATGTTGCCTGTATCAGACAAGCTATCGCCCAAAGCCACCACCTTGTTGATTTGATCTGGTTGCATTGCAACATCATTGCTCCAGATCGTGTGGTTATAAGAATAACGATTGTCGGCAGCAAAAAATGTAATGTCTGCGTTCTCGTTCGCTAGATCTAGTGTTTCCTCACAACGCTGGCGAATTACGTTTTGTGAGGTATTGGTGTAGAACATGTTTTTAAATGAAACAGAGCTCCACCAATAACCATCGATAGTGAAGTCACTACCATCTTGGTTTTTTGCCCATTTCCAATCGGTAGCCGCATCGTCCTTAGAGTGGCTCGTACGATACCAGCATCGAACGTACGTATAAGTTTGATTTTCTTGCGCGCTAACCACTTCAGCCGCAGAAACCATTGCTGGTGATAAAGTTGGCTCCTCTGCAATGGCGGAGGCAAGCGGAAGTAATGCAGTTAATAGTGTGATTGTTTTTTTCATCATTCACTCTTCTTGTAATGGTTATTGTTCCGAATGCGTGAATACGCTCGGCTATAACAGTATTTAGATGAGAATTTTTCTCACTAAACCTTCTAATTCTGAGTAAATGCTCAAGACAGTCAACAACTAAATATTCAATATTTCAGTTTTGGCATCACGGTCAAAAAATCCATTCAGCATAGCAATCGATTAAATGGGTTATATTTAGAATAATTACTCACTAACATTAATTTAACATTCACTTTTTGTTAATTAAGTAATTGCTTTATAAGGTTTTGTTGATTATTTTTAATGTTAACTTAAAGTGTTTATTGAATGATCTTTTGTACAAATTTTTATATTCATGAAACAAATTGTTTGGCATTTTTGCTCTGTAAACTATAGCTGAAGCTCTCATGCAAACATCATGATGATGACTTTTCATGAGAATATAGTGAATAAAAATTAGCTCAAATAAGGAATAGGGCAAATGCACTACACAACAAGTAAAAAACAAGGCTTATTTTCGTTGTCTGCCGTAGCAATAGCACTGACCACTTCGATGTCAGCGTTTGCGGCTCCACCAATGGGATTTGATGAATCTAAGTTACCGACGAAGTACATCGTCAAATTCAAAGAAGATGCAGTCAGCCGTTCTTCAATGGGTGGTAACTCATTCTGGGGGCCACGAATCGCGCAGGAGTCTGTTCTAGAACAGGTGAAGGCACGTAAGGTGGAAAAACTGGGCAATCGCGCCATTTACAGCGTTGAATTGGATGGCGATGACTTAGAGCCGCTTCGCAACCGTAGTGATGTGGAATACGTGGAAGTCGATCCACCTCGCTATTTGCTCAGCGAAACGACCCCATGGGGATATGAAGCGGTTAATGCTCAACTGCTAGCTGACTTCAATGCGGGTAATCGCACTGTATGTATTATCGATTCAGGGTACGACATTTCGCACAACGACCTAAGCGGTAACCGCGTTGCTGGTACTAACGATAGTGGTACGGGATCATGGAGTGATCCGGGTAACAACAATGCCCACGGTACTCACGTCGCGGGTACGATTGCTGCGATTGCCAACACCGAAGGTGTAAAGGGTGTGATGCCAAACCAGAATGTTAATTTGCACATCGTGAAAGTATTTAATGAATCGGGTTGGGGTTACTCATCTGGGCTTGTTAAAGCAATCCAGACCTGTGCCGATAATGGTGCTAACGTTGTGAACATGAGCCTTGGTGGTAGTCAATCAAGCCGAACTGAGCAAAATGCACTGCAAAATATTTACGATCAAGGCGTTCTATTGATCGCAGCTGCGGGTAATGATGGCAATACAGCGCACAGCTATCCAGCTTCTTATGACTCAGTGATGTCTGTTGCGGCCGTTGATAATCAAAATGATCATGCAGCGTTCTCACAATCTACTAATCAAGTTGAGATCTCAGGCCCGGGTGTGGCGATCTTATCAACGGTTACGGTAGGTGAAGGTAAACTTTCTGATATTACCTTGAATGGTGTCAGTCAGTTTGATCGTGGGATTGTTCCTCACAATCGTTTGATCAATAACGGTTCTTCGTATGTTCCGGATCCAATCGCGGGTTCAGTAACGGCAACGCTAGATAGCTGTGATGTATCTGGCGGTAACTTTAACTGTGGTGATATGTCGGGCAAAATTTGTTTGACTGAGCGTATCGGCAACCAGTCTTCAGGAAACTACCCTGAAGTAGATGCGGTTCAGGCTTGTTACAATGCGGGTGCGCGAGCTGCAATCGTATACAGCAACTCTGAACTACCTGGTTTACAAAACCCTTTCTTGGTAGACACAAACAACGCTTATCGTATGGTTTCGGTAACGGTTGATCGTGCATTTGGTCAAGAGCTATTGGGGTATGTTGGTCAGGAAATTACTGTTGCAACAACCTCTGGTGAAGATTACGAGTACTACAATGGTACATCAATGGCGACACCGCACGTAACGGGCGTAGCTGGCTTGGTGTGGAGTTACCACCCAACCTGTACAGCAGCGCAAGTACGTAATGCCCTAGTGAAAACTGCAACAGATATTGATGTTGCTGGTCGAGACAACCGTACTGGCCACGGCCTAGTTAATGCTGAAGCGGCGAAGCTGTTCTTGGACGCTGGCTGTAATGGACCTGATGGTGGTAGCTCTTCGGACTCTAGCTTCTCAAATACCAGCCCTGTTGCGATTCCAGATAATAAATCTTCTGGCGCAATCAGTGCAGTAGAAGTCGATCGCTCTGGTGATTCAGGCACAGTAAGTATTGACGTTGATATTAGCCACACTTACATCGGTGATCTACGAGTGACTTTAACGTCACCGACTGGTGGAGAAGTTGTACTTCACAATAATACTGGCGGCAGCGCTAACGATATAAAAAATACGTTCCAAGCGGATTTTTCTGGTTTTGAATCGCAAGGTACATGGGAACTAAAAGCGGTGGACAGTGCCAGAAGAGACACAGGCACCATCAACAGTTGGACTCTGACCTTTCAATAAGGAGTGACTATGAAGAAGTTGACCTTACTTTCTTTGTCTGTGGTAGGCGCTACCGCACTATTGGCAATCGGACTGAGCTCAAGCAGCTTGGCAAACAATCAAGGATTTCCTCTCGTGGATGAACGCCAAGATCAAGCCGAGCAGCAACCTGCGCGTTACTTTGTTAAGTATCATGAAGGAAAAGAGAGCGAAGTGAGAGCGCTTCTTCGTCAGCACAACATTGAAGTGGTCGACGCTCTGGTGAAACAACACGTGTTGGTTGTGGTGGGTGAACAGGCGGAAGTCGATAAGCTCGCGGATCACGATGCGGTCGAATACACCGAGCAAGAGCCGACAAGAAAGCTGCTATCTAACGGAAGTACGTTTCAATAAACCAAACCTCCTTAAGATAGTGCCAAAAAGAAAAACGCCCCTCACGTGAGGGGCGTTTGTTTTCTTTCATGCTCCGGTTCTTCTAAAGTCAGTCGCTTGCTATGACTAGAGACTCTTTAGGATTGATGCCGATGAGCCTATTCCCGCATCAATCAAGTCAGTTATCAGCTAGTCATATTCAGACTAACTACTTAACGAACAATCAGACCCAGTAGGATACCAACAGCGCCGAAGTCTGCGTCACTAAAGGTCGTGTTAGCAAAGCCTAGGTCACCAAGTACTGGCATTAGGAATACTGGTAGGAAGGTAATCAATAGACCTTGTGCAAAAGCACCCAAGATTGCACCGCGACGACCACCTGTAGCGTTACCAAATACACCTGCCGCTGCACCTACAAAGAAGTGTGGAACGACACCAGGGATAATCACAGTAAGCCCCATCACGTAAAGTAGGAACATGCCCAAAAGACCCGCCGCAAAGCTCGATAGGAAGCCAACCAATACTGCGTTTGGTGCGTATGGGAATACAACCGGACAATCAAGCGCAGGTTTTGCGTTTGGTACTAGTTTGTCTGAGATGCCTTTAAACGCTGGAACGATTTCTGCGATAACCATACGTACACCTTGAAGGATAACGTACACACCACCGGCGAATGTGATGGATTGCATCAATGCGAACATGAACCAGTGCTTACCACCACTGACTTCGCGTACAAAGTCACCGCCAGCGAAGATACACGTCACCATAAAGATGATGCCCATGGTGAACGAGATTGCTACAGGCGTATCACGTAGGAACAACAAGCTCTTAGGTACGTTCATCTCTTCAGTAGAGTGTTCTTTGTTACCGAACTTGCTGCCAATAAAGCCCGCTAGTACGTAAGAAAGGGTAGAGAAGTGACCAATCGCAACGTCGTCAGAACCTGTTACTTGCTTCATGTACTTGTGAGCAATCGCAGGGAAGAACACCATCACAGAGCCCACAACCAGAGAGCCAAGTGCGATCAGTGGAACACCTTTCATGCCGCTAGAAGCAAGGATCGCCGCTACCATCATCGACATAAATAGAGTGTGGTGACCTGTTAGGAAGATGAATTTCCATGGCGTGAAGCGAGCGATCAAGATGTTCACTAACATACCGAAGAACATGATCATCGCCATCTCTTTACCAAACGCTTCTTGCGCGATAGAGACGATAGCTTCGTTGTTTGGAACCACGCCAGTGATGCCGAACGCGTGTTGGAAAATCGTCGCAAAGTCACCCAGAGAAGTTACAACCAGACCCGCACCCGCACCAAGCACGATGAAACCAAGAATGGTTTTTACCGTGCCTTTAATGCACTCGGTGACCGGTTTTTTCTGGGCAATTAAGCCGATTAGGGCGATAAGACCTACCAGAACCGCCGGCTCTGATAGGACATCGTTCATTAAGAAACTGAAGAATTCCATAACGCCACCTTATAGAGCGCCAAGCTCTTGAAGTGCCACAGATAGACGCTCTTTCATTGCCACTTTGTCGACCATGTTATCAAGCGCAACGATGCGAGGTTCAACGCCAAGTGCGTTCAACTGTTCAATGATGTCGTTAGTACCGATGAAGATGTCACAATCCGTACCTTTTGCAGAACCTAGATCGATATGATCCACTTCTGCGTTTACATTCAATTCTTTCACGATGCCTTTGATGCTCATTTCCATCATTAGGCTAGTACCAAGACCGTGACCGCAAACAACCATAATTTTCATAATTCAGACCTTTTCTTTTTATAGGGGTGTATGCCCATTTTGAAGGGCACATCAGGAGTTAGTACTTTTCGATGATCGCGAGAACATCTTGTGTGTTTTGAGCGGTGCAGATGGCTTCTACATGCTCTTCATTCATAAACAACTCAGCCAGTTTAGAAATCGCATCCACGTGCGAGTTACTGTCTGTCGCGGCTAGCGTAACCAGCATTTTTACTGGATCGTTACCTTCAGAATCGAAGTTCACGCCGTTTTGAATCACCGTGATGGCAAGAGACAAACGGTTAACGCCATCTTCAGGGCGAGCGTGTGGCATTGCCATACCAGGACCTACCACGTAGTAAGGACCGAGCTCTTCGTGTGAGCGGTAAATAGCGTCCACATAGCTTGGCTCAATCGCACCATTTTCAATCAGTGCTTCACAGGATTTGCTCACCGCATCTTTCCAGTCGGTTGCGTCAGAATGGATGCGAATGACATCAGAGGTAATCAGTTCACGTAGCATTGGAATGTTTCCGATTTGTTGTTTTGTTGCTGCGTACTTTATCGATCAATTTGTCAGAAAAACCTGAGAATGATCACAAATGGTAGCGCTATCTGATAGCGCTATCATAAATTGTGATAGCGCTACCATTTTTATCAGTCATCCGAGTTTCATATGCTTGTGATCGACTTCTAATGCGCTAATATCAAAACCACTAAAACGCTGTGGTAAGATGTCGCGGCAGAAAATAGAGAACACTAAATAAAAACAATGAGCGAACCTCGCAAACGAAGAAGTACTGGCAATGTCACCTTGGCGGACGTCGCTAAAAAAGCCGGCGTAGGCACCATGACGGTGTCGCGAGCATTACGAACGCCCGAGCTAGTATCTGACAAGCTGAGAGAAAAGATTCAACAAGTGGTTGATGAGCTCGGCTATATCCCGAATAAAGCGGCAGGGGCTTTGGCGTCTGCTGAAAGTTACTCCATCGCTCTTATCATTCCTTCCCTGTTTGAAAAAGCGTGCGCGCTTTTCTTACCGAGCTTTCAACAAGCGTTGAACAAGGCAGGTTATCAGTTGCTGCTTGGTTACAGCGACTACTCGGTAGAGCAAGAAGAGAAACTGCTTTCGACATTTCTTGAGAGCCGTCCAGCCGGAGTGGTGTTGTTTGGTAATGAACATAGCCAACGTACTAATCAGCTTTTGGAAGCCTCGAACACGTCAGTATTGGAAATTGCTGAGCTAAGTTCGAAAGCCAGTTATCTCAATATCGGTGTTGATCATTTTGAGGTGGGTAAAGCCTGTACCAAGCATGTGATTGAGCAAGGCTTCAAGAACGTGGGCTTCATTGGTGCGCGCGGCGATCACTCCACTTTGCAACGTAAGCTACACGGCTGGCAAAGCGCGATGATTGAGAACTACCTTGCGCCGGACCATTTCTTAACCACGCACGAAGCACCATCTTCACAATTAGGTGCGGAAGGATTGGCAAAACTATTGCTGCGCGATTCAAGTTTGAATGCTCTGGTATGTAGCCATGAAGAGATTGCGATTGGCGCATTGTTTGAGTGTCACCGCCGAGTGCTGAAAGTCCCGACCGACATTGCGATTATCTGTTTGGAAGGCTCTTCCATGGGTGAGCACGCCTACCCAAGTTTGACCTGTGCGGAATTCGATTACGAACGTATGGGGACGAAAGCCGCAGACAAGTTACTGCAAGCCATTAAAGGTGAGCCTGTAGAACATGCAACGGACATGGGCTTTAAGCTAAAACGCCGAGCGAGTACTGCGATCAACTAACCTCATTTGGTTAGAAACTAATACGTGATACAAAAAACCTCTCGATGCTGAGAGGTTTTTTATGCGTGAGAATAATGATTCTCTACTAAGGACGCTCACCTGCTGCTAGGCGACGTTCGATATCTGCAACCACTTCTGGGAAGTCAGCGATCGTATCGATAAAGTAGTGCGGCGAGCTCTTGAGCAATTTTGCACGCGCTTTTTCACGAGCGGCATTAAGTGTTGCTTCGTCCGCAGCTTGGTATTCTTCAAACGTTAGACCTGCTTCGTTACCAGACAGCAGCAAACCAACGGTCCACATACCGGCGTTGTGACCTTCGTCGATGCCTGGGGCTGCGTCATCCACTTTGATACACGCGTTAACGTCCGTTACATTCAGCTCAATCACGTTTTTCAGTGCCATAAATGGTGCAGGGCGACCACCTTGAGGCAGGTCATCCGTTGCTACCACGTAATCTGGTTTGTAGCCGTAATCCGCTGCAACTGGAATCAGTACGTCCATCACTTCGCGAGGGTAACCAGAGCAAGAACCGATCTTGATGCCTTTGTCTTTCAGATCGTTCACAACTTCAATCGCATTGAGAATTGGCTCTGCGTGGTCAGCCACTTTTGCTTTTTGCAAAGGCATAAATGCTGCGTAGATAGCATCGATGTCTTCGCTGGTCATTGATCGACCAAACTTCTCATTCCAACGCTTATCAACCGCAGGGATGCAACCCACAGCTTGGATGTGATCCCACTTACCAAGCCCCATTGGTTCGCGCGCTTCTTCAAGGTCGATTTCAAAATCAAAACCTTGTTTGAACGCTTCCACAAAGATACTGGTTGGCGCAAAAGAGCCAAAATCGACGATAGTGCCAGCCCAGTCAAAGATCACTGCTTGAATTGGTGAAATGCTCATGTTCAATCCTTTTTTCTTGCTTGCCAGAGCGCTTGCCTACACGTTGGAACCGCGCTCTGGGTAAATTGGTTTTTGTTGAGGTCTATTGACCCTAAAAGTAGTAAAAGTCTTTACACACTTTGGCGATGGCTTCTTCGAAGATCGCCAACGCTTCTGTCAGTTGTTCACGAGTAATGATCAGCGGTGGGCTGAGCTGAATCACGTTACCTTGCGATACCTTGAAGCTCACGCCGTTGTTGAGGCATTGGTACAGTACAGCTTCCGCTTCGTCATACGCGCGTGCTTTGCTTTCGTGGTCAGTGACCAGTTCAATGCCCCACAACATGCCGATGCCACGCACATCACCAATCACTGGGTATTTGGCTTTCATCTCTAGCAGCTTTTCACGCATGAACTGGCTGTCGGCTTTGGCTTTATCTAGCAAGCCGTCTTGCTCAATAGCTTCCATGGTTGCCAGTGCCGCAGCACAACCGATAGGGCTTTTCTCATGAGTGTAGTGACCCATGGAGATTTGCTCGGCGGTGTTGTATTTGTCTTTGGTTACCATGGCTGCGATAGGTACTAAGCCTCCGCCCAAACCTTTACCGATGCAGAGCATATCTGGCTCGATGTCGTAGGCTTGGTAGGTAAACCATTCACCGCTGCGACCCATGCCATTCGGGATGTCGTCGATGATCAGCATGACATTGTGTTTGCCACAGATTTCTCGAATGCGTTTCCAGTAGGCTTTGCTTGGCACTTGTACGTCGGTATTACGAACCGCTTCTGCGATAAATGCGCCCACGCCGCCTTCTTTCTCAATCACGTATTCAAGGTAGTCGGCGTAATGCACGTCGCTGCCGTCCTCTACTGGGAAAGCGCCACGGTAAGATACGGCTGGTGGAATGCGCTCAACACCTGCCATTAATGGTCCCATGCCTTGTCGGAAACACGCTTCGCCACCTACTGAGATGGCATCCAATGATGCGCCGTGGAAGGAATCCCACAGAGACACCACCTTGTAGTTGCCCGTGATGTGGCGTGCTAATTTAAGAGCCATACCAACCGCAGATGTGCCACCCGGAGCAAACAGCACACGGTTCAATTCACCGCCACAGATTTGGGTGAGCTTTTCGGCACATTCAATCGCGGTCTCGTTGGTAAAACGACGTGGTGAAAACGGCAGTTTGGCAATTTGCTCTTGCACGCGTTTCATCACATGCGGGTGACCGTAGCCCAACTGGTGGACGTTATTGCCATGGAAATCCATGTACTTTTTGCCCGTGGCATCTTGGATGTAGATGCCTTCTGCTGCTTCCAAGGTATCTAAGCAAGGCGTCGACATAGCTTGATGAAGAAAGACCTCCGAATCACGCTTCAATAATGTTTGCGTGCGTTCGTCATCCATCGATGCATTCCAAGCTTGGCGCGCTGGTGTTGTGTTGACATCGCCTTCGCTGCGGAAATGGGTCGGTTTGATATTCTGAGTCATAACGCTCTCTCAATCAGAAGGCTGCTTTACGCAACTTGCCAATACATTGCTTTTTCAATCGCACCGATTAAGCGCTCGATATCTGCTGGATAAACTTCACCGATGTTACCGATGCGGAAGCAATCTGCGTTCGATACTTTACCCGGATAAATCACAAAACCTTGCTCTTTCAAACGTGTGTAGAACGCTTTGAACTGGTAATCACTGTGTGTCGGAGAGTAAAAAGAAGTGATGATTGGCGAGTGAAGGTCATCACTCAGTAGCGGTTCGAAACCCAAAGAGCGCATACCTGCAACCAGTGTTTTCTGGTTAGTTTGGTAACGGTTATGACGAGCTTCAATGCCGCCTTCTTGTTCCAGCTCTAACAAGGCTTGGTAGAAAGCGCGAACCGTGTGCGTTGGAGACGTGAAACGCCATTTACCGTGGTTCACTTCCATGCAGTGCCACTGGTCGTAAAGATCAAGGCTCAAAGAACGTGCCTGACCTTGGCACTTTTCGAGCTCAGTTTGCTTTGCAATCACAAAGCCAAAGCCCGGCACGCCTTGAATACATTTGTTTGCAGAGCTGATCATAAAATCGATGCCTAGCTCTGCGATATCGATAGGAATGCCACCAAAGCTCGACATGGCATCGAGAATCACCACTTTACCGTGTGCTTTTGCCGCGGAAGCAAATGCCTCAATTGGATTCAGCATGCCAGTGGTTGTCTCGCAGTGAACAATCGCCACGTGGGTGATCGCAGGATCCGATGCCAATGCAGTTTCCACCTCGTTCAAGTGTGGCTGTGATGTTTCGCCTGGGGAAACTACATGGCATGGAATATTTAGGTAATCAGCGATCTGAGCGATACGCGCACCGTAAGCGCCGTTGTCGACAACCAACAACTTCCCATCTTTGCCAATGGCGCTGCCAATTGTCGCTTCTACTGATGCGGTGCCGCTACCTTGCATTAGTACGCTGGTGTAGCCGTCTTGCTCCGTCGCCAGTTTTACAAGCTTAGTGCGGATCACTTCTACAATGTCTTTGTTGTATTCATCATCCCAAGTACACCAGTCTTTTAGCATGGCTTCACGTACCGTTTCAGAAGTAGATAGAGGACCTGGAGTCAGTAGTAGGTATTCGTTTTTCATCTCGATTTCCATCAGAATAGGCTAGTTGGTCTACACCAAATTTCGAGTTCACTCTAGCGAGGAAGAAAAGGGCAGTAAATAGGCGAATATTCAATTTCATAAAACTTTAACATCCAGAAAATGGCGGATCAATTGAACGATTATTCATCGCAAGTTTTCGTAAAACTGCCATTTAATGGTCATGATTTCGTCACAAAGGCTAAGTAGGGTGTATATCGTCAACTGGTACAGACCAAATGAAAACTTAGCCAAATTAACTGGAGAAAATGATGAAAAACCGTTTGATGAAAGGATCGCTGGCTGCACTTGTCTCTCTGCTAGCTACGAATGCAATGGCAGCACAGGAAGTCACGGTTTACACCGCTTTCGAAACTGACATTCTTGCGAAATACAAGTCTGCGTTTGAGAAAGATAACCCAGATATCAAGATTAAGTGGGTTCGCGATTCCACCGGTATCATGACGGCGAAGTTGCTGGCAGAAAAGAACAACCCTCAAGCGGAAGTGGTTTGGGGTCTTGCTGGCTCGTCAATGGCACTGCTTAAAGATGAAGGTCTTCTTAAGCCTTACACACCAAAAGGTTTGGAAGAGCTGCATGCGAATCTAAACGACCCTCAATCAAACCAAGCTTGGTTCGGTAACGATGCATTCTTTAACGCAGTTTGTTTCAACGAAGCGGTTGCGAAACAACTTAACCTACCGAAACCAACGTCCTGGGAAGACCTAACAAAGCCGGTTTACAAAGGTCACATTGCAATGCCTAACCCAGCGTCTTCAGGCACTGGCTACATGCAGGTTTCTGCGTGGCTACAAAACATGGGTGAAGATCAGGCATGGACCTACATGCGTGACCTAGACAAGAACATTGCACACTACACGCACTCTGGCTCTAAGCCATGTGTTCAAGCGGGCATGGGTGAAGTGGCTATCGGTATTTCGATGGCAAGCCGCGGCGCGAAGTTGAAAACACAAGGCGCGCCACTAGCGGTGATCACACCAAAAGGCATCGGTTGGGAATCAGAAGCCGTTGGTCTAGTAAAAGAGTCGGATGCAGCGAAACGTGTTGTCGACTGGTCAATCTCTAAAGCGGCAAACGAGCTTTACGTAGAAATGTATCCGGTGGTTGCACATAAAGAAGTGAAAGCGACTGTGTCTAACTTCCCTAATGTTCAAGAGAACATGGCGAAGATGGACTTCGCGCAAATGGGCAGTAAGCGTGCAGAGATTTTAGCAGCATGGTCTGAGAAGTTCGATGCGAAATCAGAGCCAAAATCTTAATTGAATTTGCTTTGAGTTGAATGCTGAAATCCACCTCGGTTGAGGTGGATTTTTTGTTTTCTCTGTTATTTCAGAGTTTGCTGCAAGTAGATTCCTAGTCTCACCTAGGTTCGCTGGAATGACGGACTTAAGAAAGTCGGGAATCTCTAGTTACCACTCTCATCGCCCTTCATCTATTTGTCATCTTCTGGCTATAAATTTGTCATTGGAGCGTAACACTCCAAAACTAAAATTGGTATATACCATTTGGAGCATGTGTTATGTCAACTAACCAACATTACCTAAATATCGAAAATGTAGTGAAGCAATTCGGACAGTTCACTGCGTTAAAGAAAATCTCGCTAGCGATTGAAAAGGGCGAGTTTGTTTGTTTTCTTGGTCCTTCTGGCTGCGGTAAAACCACTCTGCTACGTGCCATTGCAGGTTTAGACTTGCCAACGTCTGGTGCGATTTTTCAAAACGGTCAAGAGACCACATTTCTACCACCAGAAAAGCGTGATTTCGGCATTGTGTTTCAGTCTTACGCGCTGTTTCCGAACCTAACTGTGCAAGAGAACATTGCGGTGGGTTTGAAGAACCAAGGTATGTCGACCAAAGAAGCGTTAGAGAAGGTGGATTACTGGTTAGAAACCATTGGTCTTCCAACCTCTAGCGAGAAATTCCCTAACCAACTTTCTGGTGGTCAGCAGCAGCGTGTTGCTTTGGCTCGTGCATTGGCGTTGTCACCGGGTCTACTGTTACTTGATGAGCCGCTGTCAGCGCTAGATGCAAAAGTACGTGTTCACTTACGTGACGAGATTTGTAAGCTGCAACGTAAGCTGGGCATCACCACCATCATGGTTACGCACGATCAGGACGAAGCATTGTCGATGGCGGATCGCATTGTGGTGATGAACCATGGCGTGATTGAGCAAGTCGGTACACCTCAAGAGATCTACCAACAACCAGCAACGCGCTTTGTTGCTGAGTTTGTCGGCAGCATGAACTTTATTGAAACCTCAGCCGCAACAGACTCCCAAGTGCGCATTGCTGAAACCTTGATGCCAGCGCCAAGCTTGACTAATCGTAAGATCCAACGTGGTGACCGCTTCGACCTTGCGGTGCGTCCTGAAAGCATCAAGTTCGTTGAAAACTACAATAACTCTTTACCTGTGCGAGTTACGGCAACCGAGTTTCTGGGGGCGTTTTTCCGCATTGATTGCGTATTGCAAAACGACAGCTCAACGAAAACCATCGTAGTGGATGTGCCTGTGGAAACGGTTCAAAAACTCAATATCAAGGCGGGCGATGTACGTTACATCCAGTTTGCTGAAGAAGGGCTGCATGGTTACGCCGTGCCCTCGGTTGATAAAGCGCTAGCAGCGTAGGTGTAAACATGGATGCGAAGACAATGACGATGAATAGCCTGACCACACAAGACAAAGCAAAATCCTTACTCGGACGTGTCAGCCGCGATAACCTTGTGTTGTTCGGTTTGCTCGCAGGCTTGTCGACCATGATGGTGCTGTTCATCTTAATGCCGCTTTGGGCAATGTTGACCAAGAGTGTGCAAAATGCCAATGGCGAATTTGTCGGATTGGCAAACTTTGCGACGTACTTTTCTTCTTCAAGCTTGTGGGTGTCGGTGGGAAACACCTTCACTTTGGGCGTGATTGTGACCTCGGTAGTGGGTGTGCTTGCGTTTGGTTATGCCTACGCGCTGACTCGTTCATGTATGCCGTTTAAAGGTTTGTTTCAAATCCTAGGTACTGCGCCAATTCTTGCGCCTTCGTTGTTGCCGGCGATCAGTTTGATCTTCCTTTTCGGTAATCAAGGTATTGCCAAAGAGATGCTGTTAGGAAACTCGATTTATGGCGTGATTGGTATCTCGATGGGTTTGATTTTCTGGACATTCCCTCATGCATTGATGATTTTGACCACTTCGCTGCGTACTTCAGATGCCCGTTTGTATGAAGCAGCTCGTGCACTTAAAACCTCTCCCATCAAAACTTTCTTTATGGTGACGTTACCTGCGGCGAAATACGGTTTGATCAGCACGCTCATTGTCGTCTTTACGCTAGTTATCACGGACTTTGGTGTGCCGAAAGTGATTGGTGGTAGCTACAACGTTCTGGCGACTGACATCTTCAAGCAAGTCGTGGGACAGCAAAACTTTGCCATGGGTGCGGTGACTAGCATTATGTTGTTATTCCCTGCGGTAATGGCGTTTGGCGCAGACCGCTGGGTACAGAAAAAACAAAAGAGCTTATTCGACACTCGCTCGGTGCCTTATCAGCCAGAACCTAATAAAGCGCGCGACAGCATCTGTTTGGTTTACTGCAGCATCATTTCTATCGCAGTGCTGGCTGTGCTTGGCATGGCGGTGTATGGCTCGTTAGTTACGTTCTGGCCTTGGAACAAAGCGCTGACGCTAAACAACTACAATTTTGCTGAAATGAGCACCTACGGTTGGAGCCCATTCTTCAACTCGCTAACACTTGCAGGTTGGACGGCGGTTATTGGTACAGCCATTATCTTTGTCGGTGCTTACTGCATTGAGAAAGGGCGTGCGTTTGGTCCAATTCGTCAGGTGATGCAAATGCTTAGCGTGGTGCCAATGGCGGTTCCGGGTATGGTGCTTGGCTTGGGTTACATCTTTTACTTCAATGATGCGAATAATCCTCTGAATGTGCTTTATGGCACCATGGCGTTCTTGGTGATTAACACGGTAGTGCATTACTACACAGTGGGTCACATGACCGCCCTGACAGCGCTAAAGCAGTTGCCATCGGAGATTGAAGCCACAGCAGCATCGGTGAAGCTTCCTCAATACAAGTTGTTCTTTAAAGTGACATTACCTGTATGTTTACCTGCGATTTTGGACATTGCGACTTACTTGTTTGTTAATGCATTGACCACCACTTCTGCGGTAGTATTCCTTTACTCAACTAATACGATTCCGGCTTCGGTCTCGATTCTGAATATGGACGATGCAGGTCAAACTGGCGCTGCAGCAGCGATGGCTGTGATGATCATGATGGCTGCCGCGATTGCGAAGATTGTTCAGATGACTTTGGGTAAATTGTTAGAAAATCGCACACAAGCTTGGCGCAAAAGATAAGGACACTTCGTGCAATACGTAAAAATTAAAGATTCGATTGTTGAACAGATTGAAGCGGGCATGCTATCGCCGCGTCAAAAACTGCCAGCAGAGCGTAAGTTGGCGGAGTCGTTCGATACTACACGCGTCACTCTGCGTGAAGCTTTATCACTGCTAGAAGCGGAAGGTCGAATCTATCGCGAAGATCGCCGAGGTTGGTTTATCTCACCTGAGCCATTGCGTTACGACCCAACCCAAACACTGAACTTCCCGAACATGGCGAAAGCGCAAAATCGCGTGCCAAAAACGGAGTTGGTCGCAGCAAAAGGGACGTTGGCAAACAAACAAGCCGCACGCTTGCTGGACTTGCAACCTTTCTCGGACGTGTATCGAGTCGACCGTGTGCGATACCTTGAAGATAGACCAGTGGTATTCGTAACAAACTACATTCGCCCAGAGCTGTTTCCGAACCTGTTGGACTACGATTTATCAAATTCACTGACGGACATTTACCGCGATCATTATGGCGTGACGTATCAAAAGATTCGCTACCGCATTTCAACGAGCACTTTGTTGGGTGAAATGGCTCAGGCACTGCGCGCGACAGCTGGCACTCCCGCGATGGTGGTGGAGCGCATCAACTACAACCAGCACGGTGAGTTGATTGATTGCGATATCGAGTATTGGCGACACGATGCCATCAGCATTGAATCTCTGGCGGAACTCAATCGTTAAGTGGATTTTCTCATTATCTAAGGCTCCATCTCGGGGCCTTTCTTTTATTCAGACAGGAACGTTGAAATGGATTTGTTGGCGATTGGTCTCGTCGTTTTCTCTGCTGTTCTCCATGCGGGCTGGAATATCCTTGGCAAAAGCAACTCAGGCTCTGGACTCGCGTTTACCATGGCCGCCAGCTTTTCTGCATGTTTCATTCTTACCCCTTATTTGATTTGGTATTTGGCAACCATTGGCTGGACATCATTACCGAGTGAGTTTTGGGGATTGCTGTTCATTAGCGGCATTTCACAAATGGTTTATCTGGTTGGTTTGATTGTCGCTTATAAGCACGCTGATGTGGGGGTGGTTTATCCGATTGCTCGGGCACTGCCTGTGATGATGGTCGGCGCAATCAGTGTGGCATTGGGGCATGAATTATCCAGTCAGCAGTGGCTTGGATTCTTGCTGATTACCCTTGGTTGTATGCTGGTACCACTGACGAACTTTCGTCAAATGACATTGGGCTCTTATTTGAACGTTGGTGTGTTCTGGGCATTGATTGCCGCAATAGGCACAACGGGTTACTCCCTGGTTGATAAAGAAGCGCTGAGTTTACTCACAGGGCAAGCGGCAGAGATCTTGAATGATCAGTACAGTGCGATCTTTTACTTAGGCGTGCAGTTTTGGGCAATTGGTATTCCTGCTCTTGTTTGGTGCTTGGTTACAGGCAAGCCAGATGAGATTAAGACTGCGTGGCAGATCCGCAAAACAGCCAGCATGGCGGGGGTAATGATGGCATCCACCTACGGTTTGGTACTGTTTGCGATGACCATGACAGACAACGTGAGCTTGGTCGTAGCACTAAGGCAAATCAGCATTGTGTTTGGATTGTTTATGGGGATTTGGTTTCTGTCTGAGAAATGGTATCTCACCCGAGGGCTTGGCGTTACTTCTATCGTGGCGGGGATCATTCTCGCGCTTGCGTATTGACCTATATTCACGAAAAAAGGCAGCGAATGAGCCTCTCGCTGCCTTTTGTATTAACTTGTAAGCCTTGTTTAAAAACGCAGTTGCGCACCAAACATCACGCCGCTAGAGTCAAAATCGCTGTTTTTTGAGTACACATATTCTGCATTCAAACCAAAGTGTTTATAGCTCCAGCCGATACCGCCAGCCGCTTCACCTCCGACACTTGAGTGTTCGATGTTCTTGCTCTGACCGTTCACTTTATAAGTGTATTCGAGAGTGTAGAGAGTGACACCTGCCTTGCCGTACAGTTCGAAACCTGAACCCAGAGGATAGCTAGCATAGCCACTCAAGCGAGGTCCGGAGAAGCTCGTATCGGTGACTTCTGAAATCGGACTCACGAGTATCGAGCCGATACCGTCAAACGCGCCTTTATAACCTGCTTCGATACCAAAGTTATGTGTTGGCATGTAGCGGTAATATATTTCACCTAAGAACATGTCGCCTGATTCTTTGCTTGTCGGAGCATCGTAGTTCACATCGCCATAGCCAATGTTTGTACCTATGATGTGCTCACTGGTTTCTGCATTGGCTGACAAAGAAAAAGCCGACAGCACTAAAGCAGTAATGAATGAATAACGCATGAACGCTTCTCCTTAGCTTTTAGCTTGCTCGCCTTTTAATATTTGTTCGAAAGTGACCTTGGTGTTGTCTAGCCATTCATAACGGCGACGATACATCGAACGCTTAGAGCGCGACATGCCTTCGATATCTCGACGGGGTGCATTTACATCAATTGAGTAAAAATGACGATTGTATTCGGTGCCGCCCAATTCTTGCCAGAGTGCATCGTAATCCGTTTTTATTCGCCCTTTGCTGTAACGTTTAGCTGCGTAAGTATGGGACTGCGTTTTCACCGCTAGAATCGTATTTACTTCCCAAATTTGTGCGAGCAAAGTGAGCAAGCTCACCATCAAGCTTTTTGGTCTCTGTCCGTAAAGCTTACGAGTTAGCTTTTTAATTTTCGCGTTGTTTTCTTCACTGCTTCGCGGTCCTTGTAAGCCGCCAATCATAATGCTGCGTCCAGATTCGATGTGACCTAGCGTAAAAGAGAGCGTGTAGAAGTTGCCATCTTCAGCGCTGTGCAGCACTAGGCTCATGTCGCCTTCTTTTTGATAACGTGCTTCGTATACTAATCTCACCGAGTACAGTATTTCGTCAATTTCAAAAGAGGCTAATGTTAGGCCTTTCGAGTCTGTGTAGATTTCTTCGATTGTTTGTTTAGAAAACAGTTCTGAAATAGTTTTATAGTGATCAACTACCAAGTTAGAACGATCGAACGCTGAGTTGTTTTTGATGATATACGGACGAAACGGTTTCTCTAAAAACCGATGCGTACGTGTACAAAGCAACTCTAACAATGACGATTCAATATTGTCTGAAAGGTGCTTAAATGCACGTTTGTAATAAAGCGCACGTAAGATGAACTTAGCTCTGTAGGTCCAAATTGGCTTGTAGACATCAGCATAATCATCTGAGTAAATCGATTTGCTATGGTAAAAAATGGATTTGTTCGCGGTCATTTTCACTCCAGATTAACTTGTGCTCAATAGCGACAATTAAGAACCGACGGACGAGCAGCGAAGAACCCGAAAAGGAGGAATGCAAAGCACGACTGAAAAGAGGTGGTTTTTGCTGTGTCCGACGTTTGTGTAAGGTTTTGAACACTGTTCTTTTGCTGGAATTCTAAGAGAAAATTGACCTTAGGTATTGTATGGTTTGGTAAGGAAGTGTCAGGTTGAAACCCATTGTTCAAAAGAAAGAAAATGCGAATGTCGGCTGAATATGACGTTGAGTTGCTAAGTTAATGTGAAATAAGTTGAACGAAAATTGAACATTATTTGAAATTGTTTTGACGTGTTTTAGGTCTTTATACGTACCTTATAAGTATCGAGCCAATTTTGGCCCGATGTAAAGGTAAGTAAGGAGAGGTTTATGAAACGCTTAACAACTTTAGCAAGTACGATTGCTCTGATTGCTGCACCTTCTATGGCTCTTGCTAGTGGTTATCAGTGGACAAACGATACCGAAACTATCCATGGCGACGTAATGGATAGCAAACAAGCGGCTTATGAAATGGGCCGAGACATGATCCAAAGCTACCAAAATAAATCATCTGGACAACTCCGTGATGAGTTTACGAGCCTTACAACGTATGTTGATCGCCAATCGTTTTCTATCACTGACTCAAAAGTCATGGTAAATGAGTTCTTGCAAAGTGACGGGCAAGTTGTTTACCAGCCTATTCTCAATGTTCAATACGAGTACCGCATGCGTGATACCGGTAAATACTAACCAGTAAGACGGACTTGAATTGTTTACCACTAATATTTTTTGCTGTTTGTTTTGGGGAGCCACGAGCTCCCCATTTTGTTTTTGTCGAAAGCGAAAATTTTCACACTCTCAGTGCAACATTTTCTATCGCTCAGCGTTAGATTTTCTTGCTCGTTGATTGTCATCATCGTTTGTAAAGTGTTTGCGGAAATGGATGTAACGCACTAACGAGGATACCCGATGACACATCATTCATATTGGTTCAAGCAGGCAATTGAAGCTGAGCAACCAGAAACGCCACAACCGTTACAGCAGAACATTAATACTGACGTTGCGATTGTTGGTGGCGGATACACCGGACTTTGGACCGCGATTATGATTAAGCAGCAATCTCCGGAAAAAAAGGTAGTCGTGATTGAAAAAGGCCTTTGTGGCAGTGGTGCATCGGGCGCAAACGGCGGTTGTATGCTTACTTGGTCTACCAAGTTTCCGACATTGAAACGGTTATTCGGTGAAGAACATGCTGCTTGGTTAGTAAAAGAGTCGGAACAAGCAGTGCTAGAGATTGACGACTTTTGTCAGCAGCACAACATTGATGCGCACTTATCGTTGAAAGGGGTTTATTACACTGCAACCAATCAGGCTCAAACTGGGGGAATGCAGCCAGTTGTGGACGAGTTAAAGCGATTAGAAGTGAACAGTTGGCGTCGTTGCTCGGTGGAGGAACTGCGTGCCAATGCGGGTTCACCTCGACATATAGAAGGCTTTCACTCTCCAGTTGCAGCCAGCGTTCAACCTGCATTATTAGTGAGGGGGTTACACCGTGTTGCTATTGATCTGGGTGTAGAAGTTTATGAGAACACGCCGATGACGCGTCTAGATTATGGAAAACCTGCCACTGTCTGTACACCTAAAGGAAATGTTCAAGCGCAGCAGGTGGTATTGGCATTGAACGCATGGATGGTGGAGCAGTTTAAACAGTTTAAAAACAGTATCGTGGTGGTCTCTTCCGACATGGTGATCACCAAGCCGCTTGGTGACGCACTACCTCAATCTGGTTGGCAGGCAGGTTCTAGCGTGTTGGATTCACGTATCTTCGTCCACTATTACCGAGATACGCCAGATGGCCGTTTAATGTTGGGGAAAGGCGGCAATCAGTTTTCTTTCAATAACCAAGTTGACGCAATGTTTAACAAGCCAACACGCTACCAAGGTCTACTGCGCAAGTCGTTCGATAAGTTGTTTCCTCATTTGAGAGGGGAGGAGTTTGCTTATTCATGGACGGGGGGCTCTGATCGTTCTGCTACTGGTTTCCCTTTTTTCGGCGAGCTAGATAAACAGAGCAATATCTTTTACGGATTTGGTTATTCAGGCAATGGTGTAGCGCAGACTCGAATGGGCGGAAAAATCTTATCTTCGTTGGCATTGGGAATCGATAATGAATGGACGAAAAGCGGTTTAGCCAAAGGGCCGTTGGGGCATTTCCCGCCAGAGCCATTCCGTTGGACGGGAGCAATGATGGTACGCAACGCGGTACGTCGCAAAGAGGAAGCAGAAGATAACGAGCAGACGCCATTCATCTGGGATAAGTGGCTAGCAAAACTCGCGGGACCAGCAGGCAAAGCGGATAAGCTTGACTAAACTGAAGACTTTAGCCACAAACGAGACAGTTTGCAGTGAAAGTCATTGGGGCGCGATGAAGCCTTGTGTTAGCCTCTGTCTTTCAAGCTCAGATTTAAAAGGTGAGTCATAAAATGAAAGTATTCAGCAACTTCGATAGCGGCAGCATTCACGTAGTGAAAGCGGACGACAAAAACGACATCCAACTCAAAATTCCTAACGACAATATGTCGGAATTCTACCAGTGGTTCCACTTCCGTCTTGAGACAGAAGCCGAGCAATCACACACCATCAAATTGCTTGATTTGGCTAAATCGGCTTATCCAGAAGGATGGCAAGGTTACGATGTGGTTGCGTCTTACGATCGTGAAGAATGGTTCCGAGTACCGGCAGAGTTCGATGGCGACACGCTGACTTTCACTGTAATCCCTGAGCGCAGCTCAATTTACTTCGCGTACTTTGCGCCATACACGTACGATCGTCATTTAGACTTGTTACACATGGCACAAAGCGCGCACCACTGCCAACTAGAGACGCTTGGTCATACGCTAGATGGCAATGACATGAGCTTGCTTACTTTCGGTGAGCCAGAAGAAGGCAAAAAGAAAATCTGGATGATTGCACGTCAGCACCCAGGTGAGACCATGGCGGAATGGTTCATGGAAGGTATGATCCAACGTCTGTTAGATGAAAACGACATGGTTGCGCGTGCATTGCTTGAAAAAGCGGTGCTTTACGTCGTACCAAACATGAACCCAGACGGTGGTATTCGCGGTCACTTGCGTACCAACGCAGTAGGCGTAAACCTAAATCGTGAATGGCAAACGCCATCAATGGAAAAGAGCCCAGAAGTCTACCTTGTGCGTCAGCGCATGCTGGAAACGGGTGTTGACATGTTTTTAGATATTCATGGCGATGAAGCGATTCCGTATAACTTCGTCGCTGGCTCAGAAGGTATTCCTTCTTACGATGAAAATCTTGCCGCTTTAGAGACATCATTTAAGCAAGCGTTACTGACTATTACGCCAGAGTTCCAAGATGAGATTGGTTACGATAAAGATGAGCCTGGTAAAGCGAATTTGACGGTCGGTTCAAATTGGGTTGCAGAGCAGTTCAAATGCTTGTCTTACACAATCGAAATGCCATTTAAAGATAACAACAATCACCCAGATCCACTTTACGGTTGGTCTCCTGAGCGTAGTGTTTTGTTTGGGCAAGATGTATTAGCTGCAACGTTAACCGTAGCGGATAAAATTTAGCTCGACGAGTTAACGCTTTTTCATTATTTCGAAAACAGCTCATTTAAATGAGCTGTTTTTTTGTGCTCTCCAGAACCACGCTCCCCTGTAAAAATTTGTTGCCATTCACAAGCTTAAATGATGATTCTTAAATTTGAGAAAGTGGCCTTTTATGGTGATTTGCGTCACAGAAAGTTGGCTTCTTTGTGATATTCTCCGCAACGAATTGACTATGGCTAAACCAACGCAACGAACTTTATTTTTCGGTTGGGTATGCGGATGAAGCTCATGAATAGATGGTCTTGAGGTTACCTTTTTCCGTTTTACGTCATTGGCGTTTGAATATCATTTTTGATTCTTTCCTACGCTATTTAGCTATTTCTATTCGAAGAAAAGAGAAAGTTACGGCTTCATATTTTACGGCAGTATGCTGCCGCGATGTGTTGCTTTGTGTACAAGAAAAAGGAAAAGAATAATGAAAAAAATCGCTATAGCAGTGGCTACTGTACTTGCTGGTGGTGTGATCTCAAACGTTGCACTTGCTGACACTTACATGGGCGGTAAAATAGGTTACAACTCTCTAAACGATGCGTGTTACCTAAACGAACCTTGTGACGACGACAGTTTTGCAGCATCTATGCACTTAGGCTACAGCTTCAACAAGTACGTTGCAGCAGAGTATGGTGTTGATTACCTTGGTGACTTCACTGCAAACTTCAAAAAGCCAGGCCTAAACACCGTTGATGGTGATCTTTGGGCGTTGACGCTTGCTCCTAAATTTAACCTACCGCTAACGGATTCTTGGAATCTATTCGCGAAAGTTGGTGCTGCATACATGATGGCTGGTGACGAGAAAGATTTCGTACCAACTGGCTCTCTGGGTGCTGAATACCAAATCAACTACAACTTGAGCCTACGTGCTGAATACCAACGCTACCAAGATATGTCTGATGATGTAATTGAAGACATGGATTCAGATTTCTTCGGTATCGGTTTCAACTACAAGTTTGGTTCTGAGCCAGTCGTTCAAGAAAAAGCCGTTGAAGAGGTGGTAGAAGCACGTCCTGCAACACGCATTGTAGATCACGTTTACCCTGCTCAAACAACAGCGACAGTACAATTCGACTTAGAAAGTGCAGAAGTGAAAGACACGTCGAACCTTTCTGGTACCGTTGATTTGATGAATACTTACCCACAAGCTCAAGTTGAGATCACGGGTTACAGCGATACGACAGGTTCTGCTGCTTACAACAAACAACTCACAGAAAAACGTGCGAAAGCCGTTGCTGACGAGTTCCAAGCAAAAGGTATTGCGGCTGAGCGTATGACAGTGAAAGGCATGGGTGAAGCTAACCCAGTGGCAAGCAACGAGACACGTCAAGGTCGTCAAATGAACCGTCGTGTTGAAGTGGTTGTTCCTGCGTTTGAATACCAAACAACTGAAAAAGCAGAATAATTCCTGCTTAAGATAAAGTTCCAAAAGCCAGCGTGTATCACGCTGGCTTTTTTGATCCCGCTTAACAAACTAAGTAGTTGTGTAGAAACATAGTTATATCGGGACGCTTTGACATATGCTCAACATACGTAAACTCAGCACCTTCATCAATTTGTCATCACCAGTTCATAGCATGACAGCTAAATGTCTGGGAGAATGATATGCAAAGTTTACCGCCGCTCAATTTGCTCCGAGCTTTTGAAGCCACGGCGCGACTACAGAGTTTTACAAAAGCCGCAGAGGAGCTAAATGTGACTCGTGCGGCCGTAAGCCAACAGGTGAAATCGCTAGAGTCACAGCTCAATGCGACGTTATTCGAGCGCAAGGGCACGCACCTTACGCTGACCTGCTCAGCACAAGAATACTGGCCTGTGGTTAATCATGTGCTTCAAACATTGTCGACCACGACGCAGCATTTATTTACTCGTCCCAAGAATACGCAAGTTAACTTACATGTCGCTCACAGCTTTTGCTCTCAGTGGTTAATGCCAAGGTTGGCTGATTTTCAGCGACAATTCCCAGACATTTCCTTTAAAATCTCGACCACTGCTAATACGGTTCCAAACGCCAGTGCGATTGCGGATATCGAAATTATTAACGGAGATGGAGATTGGCAAGAGCAAGAAGCCATACGATTAACCCAAGAAAACTGGATTGTTGTCGCAAGCCCCGGCTTTATGCATTTAAACCCGATAAATGACCTCTCGCAGTTAGCTAAAGCGCCTAAAATCTGTACTAGCGGTTATCATGAATCTTGGCAAGAGTGGCTTTCACACCAAGGTTACCAAGGGAAGGTGAGCAAAGTCGTCGCCGAGTTTGAACACTCATTGCTTGCTATTCATGCTGCGATTAATCAACTTGGCGTGTTGCTGGTAAGAGACTTTCTTGTTGAGGATGAGCTGCAACAGGGCGTATTAGTCCAGGCTGGAAATTGGCATATGCCAAGTTCTGGTGCACATTATATGATGGTTCGAGCATCCGAAAAATCACACGTAAACACCTTTGCTCAATGGTTAATACAGAGTCTTTAATGTTCGTTCAGCGAGTGAGTAGAGCGCATGTGTGGTTTAGCTATTATTAGCAGTAGCAAGTCATCAGTCTAGGACTGAGCGACATGCTTAATGACATCTAATAACCACTGATTTACCGGAGCTTGCTGTTGAGAGCGACGACAGCTCATCACGTAGCGAACATCAAGCTCTAGCCCAGCAGGAAGCGCGATACTCCGGCAACCCTTAGGAACATGTCCACTCATCGTTATGCCAAAATGATTCGTTTGCAGAAGCACTTTTTGAATCATCGCTGGATGCTCAATTTCCACTTTAGGTGTGGTTCTAAAACCCATATGTTTGAGCCTTTCCAACACTGGGTATCGGTAGTCATTCCATCCCGGCGTTTTAAAAAGTATAAAAGGGTATT
The DNA here is from genome assembly GCF_033338975.1 of Vibrio sp. Vb0349. Classification (NCBI taxonomy): domain Bacteria; kingdom Pseudomonadati; phylum Pseudomonadota; class Gammaproteobacteria; order Vibrionales; family Vibrionaceae; genus Vibrio; species Vibrio sp. Vb0349. The sequence goes on from NZ_JAWOTS010000005.1 coordinate 122,324, forward strand.
CTTCTAGTTCTTGGGAGTTTTGAGCGGGATGATCTTGTCGAACAAAAAATACCGCTTTTCCTCGCCCTAGTTCGGTCTGAACAATTGACTGTGGCAGATCTTCATCAAAGTAATGAATCGCAATGGCGTTTTCACCGTCAATTAATCGTTTTTTTGCTTCGCTACCCCAGCGCAAACATGAGAATTTTGCGTTTGGGGCGTGCTTTAGTAACTCCAAGTAAAACTTGTCACCAAAGTACTCCCAAAACAATGTGTTGGCATAAATAGTGATTGAACCGTCAAAATGAGCTGGTGAAAAATGCTGTGGTTTGATGGAATCAATACTGTTGATTATTTGCTCAAAATGCGCAATGTTCGCTTCCACAAAAGCTGTTGGTTCAAAGCCATTTTTGGTCTGAACGAATAGCGGATCATTGAGCTGAGTTTTCATCTTAGTCAGATTTTTGCTGATTGCTCCTGACGTTTTACCGAGTGATTCTGCGACTAACCGGACGTTACGTAGCTCATACATCCGTTTTAATACCAAAATGTTTTGAATATCCAGATTAACGCTCATACATTCTCTCGCTTGGCTTTTGTCGACAAATCATATCGCTGAATTTCTTAAGAAAAGACAACGCTCGGTCAATTTAAGTTGCTGCCTTATCCCTGATTTATTGAAGGTAACGATAAGTTATTCTTGGTTACATCAGTTTATTAGCATGGATTTCCATTTGGTAAATAATGGCTTTCCTCGTATGAGCGCGTTTCTGTTGTTACAGTTTTTCCACCGACAGAAAGTAAGAACGATAATAGAGGTGATGTATGAAAAAACTAATCGCACTTGTTTTGATGGTTTGCTCAACAAACGTAGCATTTGCTGGCGATGGGTCATACACGGGCACGATTGATATGACGATGGCAACGAAAAATCAGGTTGACGTAGAGCGTGCAGATTCTCAATTGACGCTGAAGGGTCGCAATGAAATGGCCTATGGCGGTGTAACAATCCATTCGGATGCTGCAACTCAAAAAATTGAACTTCGTGGTCGACGTGATTAATCGAATAGTTTCTTGTTAAGAAAATGCCGCGAAGAACGCGGCATTTCTATATGTAATATCATCAGATCATAATTACCAGATAAGCGTATGGTGAGAAGCTAAGCGCAATGACCACTTGCCATTATTCGCATGGCGGTGCCATATGAATGACAGCTAAGCCGCCCAAAGAGGTTTCACGGTATTTTTTATTCATATCTTTACCAGTCTGATACATGGTTTCGATAACTTTATCTAACGAAATTAAGCATTTACTTGTGCGCTTTAATGCCATACGCGATGCATTAATCGCTTTCATTGCTCCCATGGCATTTCTTTCAATACAAGGTACTTGAACCAAGCCGCCAATCGGGTCACAAGTCATACCCAATGAATGCTCCATCGCAATTTCCGCAGCAATACAAATTTGCTCGTTACTGCCCCCTCTTAGCGCTGTTAAGCCAGCGGCAGCCATGGATGAAGAAACCCCAACTTCTCCCTGACACCCCACTTCTGCACCAGAAATTGACGCGTTAGTTTTATATAAGATGCCGATAGCGCCGGCGACTGCGAGAAAGTCTTTTAGCTGTTTAACATCGAGCTCTTTGATGAAGCGATGGTAGTACATCAATACCGCCGGAATCACCCCTGCTGCACCATTCGTTGGAGAAGTGACGACTTGCCCTCCTGCTGCATTTTCTTCACTAACCGCAAAGGCGAAGAGATTGATCCAATCCATGATCTCCATCGGATCGTTTTCAACTGCAGCGTTGGCTTCGAGCTTTTTCAAAAGGTTTGGTGCTCGACGAGTGACATTTAGACCACCTTCCAAAATCCCTTCCGTATCGAAGCCACGTTGCATGCAGAGCGACATCACTTTCCAAATTTGCTCTGCTCTTTGGTTAATTTCTTCGTCTGAGCGAAATGCGAGTTCGTTTTGGAGGATCATGCCTCCCAAGCTGAAACCGTTCGTCTCGGCTTTTTCCAGCATCTCATCTGCGGATGTAAACGGAAATGGTACTGCGACCTCATCTTGTTGCGTGCCGTTCTCTAGTTCGTCGGCGGTGGCGATGAATCCGCCCCCAATGGAGTAATAAATTTCAAACGCGACTTGATCTCCAGCAGCGTCTAATGCCGTAATCGTCATGCCATTTTCATGCAAGGGAAGGTTGTCGCTATGAAAGACGATGTCATGGTCGTAGCTAAACTCAATCTGGTGTGTACCGGCGAGCATGAGCGTATTATTGTCTATGGTATTTTGTAGCGCACTTTTGGCACTGCTCATTTTGATGGTATCAGGTTTATTTCCCATCAAACCAAGGACCGTGGCTCGGTCTGTATGGTGCCCTCGACCTGTCAGTGACAATGAGCCATAAAGGTCCACTTGCACCCGATGCACTTTCGCCATAGAGTCGCTAACTAGCTGAGTGAAATGGAATCCGGCAAGCATAGGACCATTAGTGTGGGAGCTGGATGGCCCGACACCAATTTTAAATATATCGAAAATCGACAGCATAATTGACTTCCTTTAGCAGTGAACCTTTATAAAGGTCTCTAGAACAGTGTTGTTAACTAGATGTTAAAGCTTGTGGGTCGGGAGTGAAAGAAGATTTTTGTAACACTGCCAACTAAGCGCGAGATTTTAAAATGAAGTTAGACAACATCGTCATCGTTTTAGGTAAACGCCTCGTCAATAACAGGTTGACCTCTGAGGGCATAACCAGAGTCGAAGCTTTGTCTTGTAGGACTGCATCACTACCGATAGAGCGAACGGTGATTGTTTTTTGTGGTGGAGTAACGCAAGGACAAAGCGTTTCTGAAGCAGAGGCGATGTACGCGTATTTTAGAGCCCTAAACACAGACTCTGTGAATCCGTTCCCTGAACGTCATATACTCTTAGAAACGGAGTCGTTGAACACGTTTCAAAACATGCGTTATGTTTCCCAAGTTTTGTGCAAAAGTGGGTTGTTCGAGTTATGGTCGGGGCATCCGGTTGAGGTTATCTTGCTGTCTAATGACTACCACCTCGAACGAATCATTGATATCCAGAATTTGATGGATGAGCAAGGCTTATTACGAGTACTTAAATCCGATTGCGAATCCATGGGGGTGACCCTCAATATTCCACTGGATATCAGCAAACATATTAGCGTGCCATACCCACATAAAGGGCTTATGGCGGAGACATTCTTGCTACTCGATGAACTCACAACCTACCGAGTTTATTTAGAAGGGATCAAGCATGGCGCATTTTTCCGAGATTTATCAATTGTCCGAAAAAAGCCACTTATGATCGCAAGAGATACTATTCACAAATTGCTCTCTTTCCCGCTTGATAAAGAGGCTTTGCAACATATTGAAGAAATGAAAAAGGCCGTCGAAATGACGGCCTTGGATGAATCTGTAGGTGCTGCGGAAAAGGCATTAAGTATCTTCCATCCGATACTGACTGCATTGAACCGTCGCTTTGATCCAGAGTCTATTCATTAAGCTCGCGTTTTGTGCGGACGGCGCTTAATGCGATCAAACAGTAGCAAAGCAGTTCTATACCTTCTTCTGAGATATTTTTAACATCACGGATGTAATTTTCGTCCATCACTTGTTGCCAAAAACTACCCATACCATACAAACGAGAGAAGACTAATAATAGCATTACAGCACCAACTAATAGCTTCATATGTGGCACCGTTAAAATGGTCGCCATTTCGTTCATGGTACCTTTACCACCTTGGTAAGCTTTGGCGCAAGCCAGTGCGGTGACAGCAAGTGCTGGGAAAACCCAAGAGCCATGATGAATCATGTCTGTCCAATAGTCCGTTTCGCGAATAATCAGTACTGCAAAAAATCCTGCAATCAAAATAGCCGCATGCTTTAGCTGAGGCTGTTGTTTCGATAAGCTGAAAAACGACCATGATGCAATAGCAAGCATCACAAGCTGGAGCGTTTCTGTAACGGAAAGCTCGCCAAGGCTTGATCCCAACACGACATAATCAAGACGAAGACTAAGGTTAACGAGAATACTTATAGCGACAATCATCAAGGCGTTTAAACTCGATTTATAAATAATGCGCTTTGATTTTTCAGTAACAACGTTGCTTGGGGCTGACTCGGCTTCTTTTACTATTTGTGTTTTCATCTTGCTCACCTGTCCCAGAAAATGTGGAAGAAATGTGAATTAGTGTGATCTGTGTTTGGAATTTTATTGTCCAAGTGGAAAGTTATGTCAGGGGAATGTCAAGAATAGAACACTGTTCGATATAGGGTCGATGTGCGGTAAAGTCAGAGATATGTAAAAACAACGTAAGAACACTTTGATAAATCAAATAAAAAGGAGCCCAAAGGCTCCTAAGTGATAGAGGGAAGGTGACGTATCGATAAAAATAATTAGTAGTTGTCACCCTCATTTTCTTTGTGATTCTCGCGATAGTATTCCCATTGCTCGACGCGTTCATTGTCCGACAGCACACAGTAAGTGACACGTTCGCCGTTTTCCGACACGGTATCCAGCTCACCACCTTGCTGAACACAGTATACGGCTGCGGGATTTGCAACGGAGGTATACTCAGTTGATCGGGTCGCTCCCTCGTAAGTTGAACAACCAGCCAGTACCAATGTTGCAGCCATAGCCATCATTAAATTTGTCTTTTTCATTCTTTATCTCCGCATGGGGTGGGCGAGTATTGTATTGATTATAGGCAACTTTAAGAGATTATTGTCTTATCGATGTTAAAAGTAAGAGGGACGTATAAGAATTTAGATATTTTCATTTATTGCTGATTAGCACGTCACACTTCTGTTCTTGGCGTATTGTTGTGAAGGTCATATCAATCACTTCCTGACAAGCGCTCGAACGTACCTGGCCTACAACAATGATTTAAAGTGTGAAATTCGGTAATATGCGCACAAAACATTGACCGTGGTATTTTCGATGAGACATTTAAAATCGACCGTTCATCCAGACATAGAGCATTTGGATGACAAAATTGTTTTTCAGCGCAATGCAGCGCGAGCCATTGTACTTGATGGTGAAGATGTGCTGTTGCTCTATACAGAACGTTACCATGACTACACGCTACCAGGCGGTGGTATTGATGATGGTGAAGATGTCATTGCTGGATTAGTCCGTGAATTAGAGGAAGAAACGGGCGCCCAAAATATACATGGTATTAAGCCTTTCGGAATCTTTGAGGAGTTTCGTCCGTGGTACAAGGATGACGCTGACGTGATGCACATGGTGTCGTATTGTTATACATGTAAAATCGAACGTGAGCTAGGCGAAACGGCGTATGAAGATTACGAAGTTAAAAATGGAATGCGCCCGGTATGGATGAACATACACGAAGCAATTGCACACAATGAAAAAACGATGGCAGAAAGCCCGAAAAAAGGCATGAGCATTGAGCGCGAAACGTTTTTACTTCAGTTGATTTCTAAAGAATTACTATAAACAGTTAGTTTGCATCATTACGACTTAGCTTCTGTTGGCTCTATTGTGGGCAAAGATTTTAGAGCAATAAAAAAGTCCGGACTCCCCCCCGGAACCCGGACTTATTCCAGACGCGCAAGCGAAGCGTCATCTTGATATGTTAGATTTGTTTCGAACTATGAAAACAATAGCTGTTTTACATTTAGTGTGTAAATAATTATTAGGTCTGACCATTGGTTTTCATGTTTTTTTGCAAACGCAATGTGACGCATATCTACCCAATTGCCAAGCGCAATTGGGGCGCTTTTTAGTAAACCACTACTCTTTCTTATCTTTGAGATACCTTACCTCAACTTTTTTGCACACGTTTGCATAGAGATCACGAGTTTTCAAATTCGCCGAACAGGATCTTGTAATTTTACGTTTCTCTGACATTGAGCTCTGTCGTAGCTTTTATCACAAATTAACTAGCGGAGGCAGTCGGCTAAAGTCGACCAGCGGTTGTGAAATCATAGGAGCGTCTGGAGCAAACAAGAGTAAAGGTTGAAATGATGAGGATTGTAACTGACCGATATCTATCAACTTTTCCAATGCATAGAAGCGGCTGACATATTGGCGAGTCTCGTTAGGCAGCGTGAGTTGTTGGAAATCTCGACTTCCTGCTCGCTGAATAGCACGTGCAACACGTCCTTCTCCGGCATTGTAGGCAGCTAAAGTGAGAGCCATATTTTGATCGAATTTGTTGTATAAAAACGCCAGGTACTTGAGCGCGGCCGTTGTGCTGGCTTCTGTGTCAAAGCGATCGTCTTGTTTTGTATTTATCGTTAATCCGAATCGTTTCGCTGTGGCTGGTATCAGCTGCCAAAGTCCGGCGGCGTTAGCGTGAGAAACGGCTTTGGGGTTGTAAGAAGATTCTAACATTGGCACTAAGGCTAGGCTATTTGGTAATGAGTGGTTTTGAAGCTGTTTGAAAATGTGGTTAATTACCGGCTTGGATGAATCGAGACGCTTGGCAATTTGTGGCTTGTATGGGGCTAATACTTGATACTGCGTTTGAATATCGACAGCATTTGGTTTTGCCTGGCATGTGAATGGAAGGTAGGACAGAAAGGCAATAAAAATAAAAAGGCCTACAGTACTCAGCCGAGATGGCGACTGAATCTGTAGGCAAGACGAACATCGTTTAGAACGATTTATCTTCATAAGTGTGTTGCACAGGTTGTTTGAGTTGACTGACCAACTCATGGAACGCCGCAGAGCTGTGGCCATTGCTCTGATTGTATTGTTGGCACTGACTTACCAACGTTTCCAATAGCGCCCATTGTTTTCTAGCTTGCATACCTATTTGGGCAGGCAAAGCATTGAAAATTCGTTTTACGCTGGCGTCATTACACGCTAACCCCAGCGCTCGCATACACTGGCTTCTGTCATTGGCGGAGCGGCTGAGTTTATTGAGTATCGGCATTTGTTTCTGAACATTGTCGTTCAGTGCCTCTCCATCAAACTTTAAGTACAATACCTTTTGCTGCTGAAGCAAAGGAAGCAGTTGTTGATAAAGCTTAATATCCTCAGATATAGAGCGAACAAATTGTTGAATTCGCTGCGATACTGCGCTTGCCATGATGTCTTCCTAGCGTTTTATTACTCGTGACCTGTATGGAACTGCATGATTGCCTTGGATAGCACTTTTGTATCTAGGCTAAGTTCACCACGCGCTAATGCGTTGCGTACTTGTTCTACTTTTTCCATATCAACATCAGGTAGTGATGCCATTTCAGCTTGAGCGCGATCTATCGCTACGGTATTCGCTTGAAATGCAGGCTCGTGTACTTTGCTCTGTTCGACGACGTCGACAGGCTGTTTGCTTGCTTGCTGTAATTTTGTTTGTGGGACATGACCGCCCGCGACTTTGTCGATTTTCATGCTGTGGTCCTCATCATCATGTTCTAAATTAAGTAGGCGGTTAGAATGTGATAAACATTAAATATTTTTTTTGTACTCGAAGTTCAGTGTTACTGACGAGAGCCAAAATTAAAAAATGTTACCCCGAGTCAAAAAATCAAAATTGAGTATGAACCTGGTTTAATCCAGTTACGACTGCTCTTATGACCTTGCCCGAACTTGGGTTTTCCACGTCAATTTGTTGCCCTTTCGCTCCATCTTCTAAGGCGACTCCTTTTGTGCTGGCACTAAATCCATTTTTGCTCGCAATGACTATGACTTCATTGCCTTTCTCGATTAGAGGTGGGGCCGACAAATTGGATGGATTAACCACTTGTCCAGCCCTCAAACGACGAGAGGTTTCTAAGCCTACTGCTTGCTCGGGGCGAGTATAAAAATCGTCTTGGCGAGAGATGGTTCGGGTTTCAAGCTTTATGTGTTTAGCCGTTACGACTTCATTTCGGCCAACCGTGGTTGTCGCGACTAAAACAGGCAGAGTCAGCGAAGACTTTATCGTAACGTTAATTCGCCATGGTGATGCGATATTGTCGCAGCTGACTGAGCGCTTGAGGTTACCGACTGGCAACGTGTTGTTGTCACGACCTGTGATAACTAAAGGCGATTGACATTCTGGCAAGTGATTGGCAGAACCGGGCACCCACATGTCGAAGTCCAGTTTGTACTCCCCCCACTGATTGGAGAGCGCTACGCGATCCACCTCTTGTTCGAAATCCGTTGCTACAACGGATTTTATCTCTTCAACGCTGAGGGTTTTGTCATTGGTGTTGGCGAATGCTTGTTCTGATGTCAAAGCGAGTAACGTCAGCATTATTGTTGAGGAAGTAGACACTTTCCTCTTGTTTTTAATGCTTTCCGAGAACCGGAAGTCTGGCTTCCATCCTTGTTTGTAAATCATTGATATATATGGCTATTTTTTATGGCACGTATCTTGTTTGTATGTTGGCGTATTCGAGCCAACTGTAAGGAAGATGCATGGCGATCACATTTGAAAATGCTTTAGGAGTACATCCAGAGGCACTTAATTTTCGCGTTCAGCGTACCAAAGTCCTCGCCAGTAACCTAGCAAATGTTGACACCCCTGGGTATTTGGCGAAAGACCTAAGTTTCACCACCGTAATGAACCAAGTAACGGCAGGTGGTGTGAACAAACCGGTGCCAAAGTTCCAGGTTCAGGCCCAATACTCGGTGCCTTACCAGAATAGCAAAAATGGCAACACCGTAGAGCTTGGTGTTGAACAAGCAAAATTCACGCAAAACAACATGGACTTTCAAACTAGCCTGACGTTTCTCAACATGAAATTTAATGGCTTAGCGAAAGCGATTGAGGGACGTTAATTATGTCATTCACTGATATTTACTCGATCACTGGTTCCGCGATGACAGCACAAACTGTGCGTCTGAATACGGTAGCCAGTAACTTAGCAAACGCAGATGCAGTATCTGCAAATCCAGAAGATGCTTATAAAGCGCTTAAGCCAGTATTTGCGACTGTGTACCAAAAAACGCAAATGACAACAGAAAATGGAGCTTATCCCAATGCAGAAGTTCGCATTGTTGACGTTGTTAAAAATGCTGGAGATGCAGAGAAGCGTTTTGAGCCGAACAACCCACTGGCTAATGATGAAGGCTATGTGTTTTACCCCGATATTGATGTAGTTGCTGAAATGGCAGACATGATGTCCGCAACACGCAGCTTCGAAACGAATGTTGAAGTATTAGCCAATGTAAAAAGTATGCAGCAAGGTCTGCTTAGATTAGGGCAGGGCAGCTAATGAGTATTGCACAATACACCCCTTTATCGTCTGACGCTCCAGTAAATACAAAAGCAAAAGACAGCAACGGTATCTCACCAAACCCTAAAGACATGAACAGCGCTTCTTCATTGGAGAATGAGTTTATTTCTTTGATGGTGGCTCAAATTCAAAACCAAGACCCACTTAATCCCCTTGATGGTACGGAATACGTTGGTCAATTGGCTCAGTTCTCGCAGGTACAAAGTACCGAGAATATGTCTAAGACAATGCAACAGAGCATGGTGTTACTGGACAACATGCAAGTGCTATCAACAGCGGGCCTTGTTGGGCAAACGGTTTACGTCAATGCGGATGAATTTCAGCTTGGTGAAGACGTACAAAACGGAAAAATCGAACTCGCTCATAGCTCAAACCAAGTCACGTTAGTTGTTAAAGATGAATTTGGTCAATCAACTAAAGTGCCACTAGGTGCTCACGGCAAAGGTGACGTCGACTTTTCAATTAATCCTGAAGAACTTGGTCTTAAACCAGGCAAATACTCAGTGGCCGTAGAAGTGCAAGAAGGGCAAGCAAGTCCAAATGTGCTGATGGCAGGCACTGTTGAGCAAGTGCGCATTCCTAATACCGGTGGCGCAGCATTAGTCAATGTCCATGGCGTTGGCAACGTTCCTTTCTATCAAATCACTCAGTTTGGTGCTTAACCAAATACGGAAATCAGAGGTCTATTTATGAGTTTTAACATCGCACTAAGTGGTCTGGACGCGACCAACACAGAGCTAAACACAATCAGTCACAACATTGCCAACGCATCAACGTATGGTTTTAAAGGTGGCCGCACAGAATTCTCCGCTGTATATAACGGCATGCAACTTGGTGGTGTGGAAGTCGCGTCAATTTCACAGAACTTCGACAAAGACGGCAGTATCACAGGAACTGGCCGTGCGATGGACCTAGCTATTAATGGCGGTGGCTTTTTTGTTACTAAAGATAATATGGGTCAAATGTTGTACACACGTTCAGGTGTGTTCTCAACGGATAAGAACAACTTTGTTACGGCTAACAGCGGTGCAAAGCTTCAAGGTTACAGTGTCGATAGCAACAACAACCTAATGACAGGTTCTGTGGGTAATATTCAGGTATCGACTTCCTCACTGAATGCTAAAGCAACAGACAGCTTAGATTTTGTTGCGAACTTCGACGCAAGCGCGTCTGTTATTGATAAAGCCGTAACGCCATTCAATCCAAAAGATCCAAGCTCATTTAACTCGTCTTACACAACAAAAGTCTACGACTCATTGGGTAACTCGCACACGGTAACTCAGTACTTTACTAAGACTGCTTCTAACTCGTGGGAAGTGAACGTTCAAGTAGATGGCGGTACGACGCCAGTAGCAACTGTGCCTGTAACGTTTGGTAAAGATGGCTCGCTTTCAACACCGACAGCACCGTTTAATGTTTCATTCCCTGCTGCAGGCGCGAACGCGATGAGTGTAGACATTAACCTGAAAGGCAGCACGCAATTTGGTGCAGCTTTTGGCGTAAGTACTAATAGCCCTAACGGTTACACATCAGGTGAACTTGCAGGTGTACGCGTTGAAGGTAACGGCATGGTTTACGCGACTTACACTAACGGCCAATCACAGCTACAAGGTCAGGTTGTTCTTGCTGATTTTGCAAACACACAAGGCTTAGCGAAAGTGAGTGGAACATCATGGACTCAAAGCTTTAGCTCAGGTGCTCCAATTATGGGTGTTCCGGGTTCAGGTACGATGGGTGACCTAACTCCGGGTGCATTAGAAGGTTCTAACGTTGACTTAACCAGCGAGCTTGTTGCTCTAATGACTGCACAACGCAACTACCAAGCAAACGCAAAGACAATTTCTACCAGCGACAAGCTTACTCAAGCTTTGTTTAACGCGGTGTAATGGGAGTTTTGCATGGATAGTTTGTTATTTACGGCAACGTCGGGTGCCAGCCGAGTTCTTAAAGCGCAGCACGTTCGTTCAAACAACTTATCAAATGCTGATACTGCGGGTTTTCGAGCGGATATGGAGCGTGTGCGTAGTGTAGAGATGCAAGGCCCTGGTTTTGATGGTCGCACTATGGTTGTGACCAACTCTGCCTCAACACGTTTCGACGCTGGCGATATTGTGAAAACAGGACGTCCGTTGGACGTTGCGGTTATGGGGGAGGGGTATCTCTCTGTAGAAACCCCAGCGGGTAACGAAGCTTACACCCGTGCAGGCAATATTCAGGTCGATACTTTTGGCGCTCTAACAATCAATGGGTTCCCTGTCCTCGGTGACAATGGTCCTTTGGTTGTGCCGGATTACCAAAAGATTGAAATCAGCGAGCGTGGTCAAGTCTCAGTGATCCCACCAGGTGGCGGCGCAGAAATTGTGGCAGGCACTTTGAAGTTGGTTAAACCGGAAATTAATCAGCTGCAAAAAGAGAGCGATAGCTTGCTGCACAGCGTAGATGGCGTGCCATTCGCGGCAGATGAAACCGTGCAACTCTCTCCTGAGCACATTGAGGGCAGTAACGTATCTGCTATTGATGAATTGGTTAGTGTGATGTCGCTGACGCGCAACTTTGAAATGCAAGTTCGCATGATGAAAACGGCGGAAACTCTAGCAAAAGCTGGTAACAAATTAATGGCGGCGAGCTAAGTCTCGCCCCGCAAGGAGTAAAAAATGCATTCAGCATTATGGGTAAGTAAAACAGGCATGGCAGCGCAAGACACTAAGATGACTGCCATTTCTAACAACCTAGCAAACGTAAACACGGTAGGCTTTAAGCGTGACCGAGTTGTATTTGAAGATCTTTTCTACAGCATTCAGCGTCAACCAGGCGCTCAAGTAGACCAAGTTAACGAACTACCAAGTGGTATTCAGCTAGGTAGCGGTGTTCGCGTTGTTGGCACACAAAAAGTATTCACTCAAGGTAATACCCAAAACACAACGCAAGAGTTGGATCTTGCTGTAATGGGTCAGGGTTTCTTCCAAATAGAAAACTCGGACGGACAGATCATGTATACACGTAATGGTCAGTTCCATCGAAACTCAGAAGGCTTAATGGTGAACAGTCAGGGCCTGCCTTTAGAGCCTCAAATCCAGATCCCAGACAATGCGGTCTCTTTCTCTGTGGGTGTTGATGGCACCGTGACTACAACAACAGCAGACGATCCAACACCTCAGCAGCTTGGTCAAATTACACTTGCAAAATTCATCAATCCAGCCGGCTTAGAGGCCATGGGTGGCAACTTATTCCGTGAAACGGAAGCCAGCGGTCCAGCTGATGAGCTGATTGCAGGAGCTGATGGTGCCGGCATTATCAAGCAAGGTGCACTGGAAGGGTCAAACGTACAAGTAGTAGAAGAGATGGTCGACATGATCACCACTCAACGTGCGTATGAGATGAATGCGAAAGTGGTCTCTGCTGCAGATGACATGCTGAAGTTTGTTTCGCAATCAATGTAAGTATGAAATTGGTGATGATGAAGGAAAAAGCAATGAAATGGCTTTCTAAGAGTTGGGCAGTAGCCGCCGTGTTGCTGGTGGGATGTGCTGGCCGTCAGGAATTTATTCCGCCTGAGCCGAATGCTGAGGAATATGCACCACCAACGCTCGATTACACGCTGCCGGAAACCCAATCTGGTAGCCTTTATCGTCACCAATACACGATGACCCTGTTCCAGGATCGTCGTGCTTACCGAGTTGGCGATGTATTAACGGTTCAATTATCAGAAGAAACCTCATCGAGTAAAAATGCGGGTACTAAGTTCGGTAAAAGTTCAGCAATTAACTTTGTGGCTCCGACCATAGGCACGAAAACTATCGATGAGTTAGGGGTTAGCGTGGATGGCAAACGTAACTTCGATGGCAGTGCATCAAGTTCACAAGGCAACAAGCTTCAGGGTGCCATTACGGTAACGGTACACGAAGTATTACCTAATGGCGTATTGCGTATCAGCGGTGAAAAATGGCTTCGTCTGAATCAAGGCGACGAGTTTATTCGTCTAACCGGTATCGTCCGTGTGGATGATATTAACCGCAGTAACCAAGTTTCTTCTCAACGAATTGCTGATGCAAGAATTACCTACGCAGGTCGCGGAGCCCTAGCTGACAGCAACGCAGCCGGGTGGCTAACTCAGTTCTTCAACAGCCCATGGGTACCTTTCTAATGAAGACAATGCAATCTTTCTTTATGTCTCTCCTATTGGTGTTGACCTTGGGACTACCAGGCACTTCACGTGCTGAAGCGGAAATTCCGATCATGGACTTGGTCGATGTTCGCGGCATTCGAGAAAACCAACTGGTTGGTTATGGTTTGGTGGTTGGCTTAGCCGGCCAAGGTGACCGAAACCAAGTGAAATTTACCTCTCAATCTATTACCAACATGCTACGTCAGTTTGGGGTTCAAATTGATGACAGTATGAACCCTAAGCTACGAAATGTGGCTTCTGTGAGTGTGACAGCGTCCGTTGATCCAATGGCAGGCCCAGGACAAACGTTGGATGTGGTTGTGTCTTCAATCGGTGATGCAAAGAGCCTTCGCGGTGGTACGTTATTGCTAACGCCTTTACGTGGTATTGATGGCGAAGTGTACGCGATTGCGCAAGGCAACGTGGTTGTGGGGGGCTTATCTGCAGAGGGGCGAAGTGGCTCCAAAGTAGAAGTGAACACACCAACGGCGGGTCGCGTTCCGAATGGTGCGACTTTAGAGAGAGAAATCAAAACCGATTTCAACCAACGTGATGAAATCACCCTAAACCTGCGCAAGCCTAGCTTCACTACAGCAAAAAATATTGCGCGTGAAATTAACAACACTTTTGGACCTAACGTTGCAGTTGCGATCAATAAAGCGCGCATTGATATGCGTGCACCAAAAGATACACAGCAGCGTGTCGTCATGATGTCGATGCTTGAAGAAATGAGCGTCGTTGAAGGCCGTAAACCAGCTCGTATTGTCTTTAACTCTCGCACTGGCACCGTGGTGATCGGCAAGAGTGTCAAAGTGAGTGAAGCAGCAGTAAGTCACGGTAACTTAACCGTGCGAATTTCTGAATCACAACAAGTTAGTCAGCCTAATGCGTTTGCAAATGGCGATACGAAAGTCGTTAACCAAACGGATCTTGATGTGAATGAAGATCTCGCTCAGATGGTGATTTGGCCTCCAGGCACGGAACTTAACACCATAGTTAATGCGGTAAATAGTTTAGGTGCCACGCCTACAGACTTGATGTCTATCCTGCAAGCTTTGAGTGAAGCGGGTGCATTGAACGCTGAATTGGTCGTGATATAAGGAGTTAAGGATGAAGCTAGACAGTACCAATGAACAAACTCAGTTAAATTCGATGCTTTATCACGACAACAGTGCATTGGCTAACATCAAGCATAGTCGTGATCAAGAAGGCGCACTTGAAGTCGTCGCAGGTCAATTTGAGGCAATGTTCTTACAAATGGTGTTACGCCAAATGCGCAGCAGTAGTGATGCTCTTGCTGATAAAGACAGCCCGTTTGCCAGTCAGCAACAAGGGGTATTCCGTGATATGTATGACGGTCAGCTGGCGATGGAACTAGCAAAGAAACAGAGCTCAGGCATTGCCAATATGCTCATCCAACAGCTGAGCCCGTCTATGCGTGAGGTTGCTTTCGATGCTGCGCGCAACATCTCATCCGCTAACGATGGTAAAGCTTCGAATTCTGAATCTATCTCACAAGTAGATTCTAAAGAGGTGGAGAAGAATTCAAGCCTATTTAATACCGCTTCTCAAGCCGTCGCCTCTGTTAAACAGGTATTCGGTGAGGCCGGTATGACTACCGCGTTTTCTCAGCCGTTGATCAGAAAAATGGAGCTGTAAATGAACCTAGTTAATATTGCCCTTTCAGGTTTAGGCGCGAACCGTGTGGCCCTAGACGTAACCGCGCAAAACGTGGCAAACGTGAATACCGTGGGTTACAGTCGTCAACAAGCGTTGATGGCGTCTGTCGATGATGGTAAAGCCAATCGCTTAAGTCCAGGTTTAGGGGTAGAAGTCACTAGCATTCGCCGCGTTACTGATCAATTTCTGATTAAGCAAACGTGGTCGACTAACAGTATGGCGGCATACGCATCTGGATACACCAGTAACATGAGTCAGCTGGAGAATACGCTTGGTGCCGATGGTTTCAGTATATCGGCTGGCTTGGACTCGCTAAACGCTGCGCTTAACGATGCGACCGTTAAGCCGGAATCCATACCTTACCGCCAGCAGATCATTAACGAATCTGAAGCTTTGGCCCGCCGTTTTAATACGCTTACCGAGTCATTATACAATCAACATAAAGACATGAGCGACCAACGTAATGCAGCGCTTAACCACGCGAATAGCCTTATGGAAAATATCGCGAAGGTGAACAAGCAACTGGTAGAGATGCAAGGTACAGGTGGTAACCCATCACAGTTAATGGATGAACGAGATAGGTTAATCGGTGAGTTATCTCAAACCATTGAAATCAAAACAACACAGCAGCATGACGGCAGTGTTCAGGTCACACTAACCTCTGGTCAACCGCTTGTGATGGGTACGGACCATGGCAAACTGGAAGCCATTCCTGACCCGAGTGATCCTTACTTAGCGGACTTACACGTCACGTTCTCGAATCAAAGCTTTGCGATTGGTGACTCGCTTGGTGGCAAATTAGGTGCGATTAATGACTATCAAACCGAAGTGTTGAAACCAAACCAACTGGCTCTGAATGACATGGCGAAAGCTCTCGCGGATGAATACAACGCCGTGCTTGCAACTGGCAAAGACTTAAATGGCAACCCAGGTAAACCTTTGTTCAGCTATGACCCAGCAAACCCTGCAGCCAGTTTGGATATTACCAAGCTAACTCCAGATGAGCTTGCGTTCTCAAGTGATGGAACACCTGGTAACGCAGATGCGTTGCAATCATTGATCGAGTTAAGCAACAAGCCAGTGGCGGTATCAGGTTACGGCTCAGTAAGCTTGAACGATGCCTTTAGTTCAATGGTGGGTCAAACCGCAATTAAAGCACGCCAAGCTAATGCTGATTATCAAGCGAAGTTAGCCATGAACAAGCAAGCGCACGCAGCTCGCGATAATGTTAGTTCCGTAAACAGCGATGAAGAAGCGGCTAACCTAATGATGTTTGCTAATGCGCACAATGCCAACATGAAAGTGATCAGCACAGCAAATCAACTGCTCGATTCTATTCTGCAGTTATTCTAAGAGGAAAGTTTAGATGCGAATTAGTGACAATCAATTTAGTCAAATGATGTTGCACAGCTTGCAGAGCAATAGCGCGGGACTAGGCGAAGCTCTGCAACAGATGTCTACTGGCAAGCGCTTGACCAAGCTGTCTGATGATCCAATGGCTTCGATCAAGTTGCTTAACTTAGACCGAGAAACCAGTGCGATTGCTCAGTACAAAAACAATATTGAAAACGTAAAAACGACGCTATCGAGTCAAGAAACCCATTTAGATTCGATCAAAGAAAGCTTAAAAAGCATGCGAGACATCGCGCTTTGGGGTGCGAACGGCTCTCTTACTGACGAAAGTCGTGGCGGTATGATTACAGAGCTTAAGAGTTACCGTGACTCTATTGAGTCGTCTTTTAACGCGCAGGATGAAGAAGGGCACTACCTTTTCTCTGGTACTAAAACGGATACTGCGGCTGTAAGTAAAGCGAGCGGCAGCTACGTAATTGAAGGTAATAGTGACAAGCGCGTAGTAACAATTGCTAAAGGTGTCACGATGGATTCCAATATGACTGCAAAAGAAATATTGGACCTTGGGGGAGGCCATAACGTGCTTAACCAAATTGATGCGCTGATCAAAGAGTTTGAGAGCCCTACCGCCAACTTCAGAGCTGAAGTTGAGGCGAGTATCAGCGCTATCGACGATACTTTTTCAAACGTACTAGGGACCATGACTGAGATTGGTGGTCGACACAACAACTTAGATCTTGTTGGTGGCGCGCACAGTGAAAACAAGCTGTTCGTTGACAAAGTATCTGGAGACCTCTCTGCTCTGGACTATGGTGAAGCGTCGGTACGATTGAGTAATTACATGGCCGCTTTGCAAGCAACGCAAGCAAGCTATGTGAAGATCGATGGTTTGTCGCTGTTTGACCGTTTATAAGGTTAGGAAGTTCTTTTTATGGTAATGAGTACAGTAGAGGTTAGACCCCATAGCATACGCTTAGGTGGACAAGAACAAGCCTCTATCATGCCGACCCGTTCTGCAGACTCAAGTACGGCAATTAAACCGCGCCCGGCGCAAATTCAGGCTGACACTGCGTCAGCCTACTCTGTATCTGGTATTCAGCTTACGCAGGGTCAGCAGCAAGCCACGGCGGTTCAGATCGCGTCCAAATCGCTGCAGGTGATTGGCAAAGAGCTCACGCAAATTAAACGTGGTTTGACGCAAGCTATTAATCAAGGCGTACAAAATGTTCCTGGTTTGCAGGATACATTGGTTCGTTCTAAAGCCACCATCCAAAAAGTCGTTGAGCAAGCACGTTTCGATGGCCAGAAAGTCCTAAATAACGAACTGCATTTAAAACTGGATAAAGCGGATATTCGTCGCTTTTCTATTCCAGGTTTGAATGTTCATCGCTTAAGCGACAAGGCCGAGCAAATCCGTTTGGATTTTCCTCAAGGTCAAGCGGTGATGATTCAGTTTGATGGACAATCAGACGGTGAGCGAACGGTCAAAATGCTGGATCGCAGCTTGATTGCGTTAGGAATGCGAGCCTCATTAGCCGATGATGGCAGCATTTTATTTGAAGCCAGAGACAACGCTTATCAACAAATGCAGCAAAAGGTGATGGTAACGGGGGAAGGGCACCGATTCCCTGCGGGACAGCCTAACGTTTTGAACTTAAAGTCTGAGCCAGATGGTATTGCGGAGCTCGGGTTTGATCTAGGCTCACGCGACGGCATCAAGCAGACGATTGCCAAAGTAAATCAGCATCTGAAACAAGTTCAAACGAGCTTGCAGGAAGCGAAAGCTTTTCATGGTGAACTGAATACTCAAATGCGTTCTATCCAAACCAAAACCGCACAGCTTTCAGTCAATGAGGTGAATGCAAAACTGGATGGATTCATGCAAAAGTCTGGCGAGTTTACTTCGACTTTTCAGGCATTGAATGCGCAAGCAAACGTGCGTCGTCATACTGTGGTCGCTTTACTGAAGTAACGAACACTCCAATGATTCCCGGCTTTACACTGTTATCGTCCCCCAATAACGAAAACAGCGCACTGTCGGGAATCTCTCTTCGACTCGTCTAGGGCTCGAGTGCTTTTGCCACCGAACGATTCAATTTCTGGAATAGCCATCCAAGTGCTATCAAAGACGCACCTAAGCCTAAGAAGCTTATCGCTCGCCAGAACCCATCCAGAGAGCTCACATCCCATAAGAATACTTTCAGTGCGACACAGGCAAGGACCACTAGACCGACACGCTGCATCATCAGCCCCTGTTGGGTCACGCCGCGCCAAGTCAGCAATCCACCTACGAGCAAGCCAGCCACTGAATAACTGAACAACTCTGCCATGCTGGTTGGCTGATACAGCATCATCGATGTGGTTTGCCAGAATTGACGGATAGACATCCCCAACCAAATGGCTGCAAGTAAAAAGCCTAGACTAGCAATCGCAAATCGATGAACTTGCAACGTATTCCAGCGCTTAAACGTTGCGATAAGCAGGATGCAAGCTGGTAACAGCCAGCCGATACTCAGCATGTTAAAGATGGGAAGTGCTTGTGCCGAGACGTTATCAGTCACCAACGGCGATTCTGCCGTATTAAGCAAAATAATCAATATAGCGAACGCGCACCAAAGCAAGTAACTATAGATTTCGTAGATACGACTTAAGCGTTGCGCAAATTGGCTGCGGTAGCTGTATACCAAACCCATAACTAATGCTTGATTGGCAAAGACTGCCGCACTTGTGAAGTCGATGTGCCCCAAGTAACCATATTGCCCCGTTAACCAGTAGTTAGTTTGGGTGAACAATGCCATTAAGAATACATGTAAAAACGCCCCTTCAAACCAGTTGGTCAGTTCTCGGTCCACTTGTTTTAGTGTTGAACGAGCATAAGACAAGATGAAGAGAGAAGGCATATAACTCACAAGAACCCAAGCCCAATGCCCAGCTTCTACCGGTTGCCATTCGGGTATGAAAGGTAGCAGCGTGAGTCGGATAACCAGTATTCCCATTGCCACTTTAATCGCCCAACTCGCAGGTCGAAATAACCCGACTTGAGCCTGTAAGGCCATTATCGCAACTTGTATTGAGATTGCTGTTGTTAACCAAGTATCGCTCAACCAAACAAAAGCGATACCTACGATTAAAGCATGCATAACGGCAGAGCATTCTAATGCCAACGAACGTGCACGCTGACCAAGCACAACATAGTAAGTGGCCATCAATGCGCAGAAGGTAGTCCAATACCACAGGTAGCCTTGCATAAATTCGTCAACATAAAGCAACGTAATTAAGCTCATCGCGGGAGCCAGTACCAGCAGAAGCAGCCCACTGAGTTGCGAACGGTCACTAAGTGATTGGCAATATGTTCGATAGCCGATCAGTGCAATACTCACCGCCAATGCGAATAGAATGCTAGCTTCTCGCTCTAACATATACAGCGCATCAAAAGCGATGGTAAGAACAATCAGCGCGGTTGCTGAGACGAGAATAGATGGCAAAAATACACGTAATGACCAGCCTGTACGAAGTGCTGGTAGCCAGATGATCGCAACAAGCAGCGTATAACAGTACGCCATTTGTAGAGTGTTCAGCTCCGGCATTCTGGTGACGGCAGAAAAGGTCAATAAAGCAGTTGCGAGAGCGGTAGCGGTCGGCGAGTTTGTCCACTTGCTTTGATAGTGACGAAAGCGAGGATTGAGCCTCCAACCCATTCTCGGAACCGCGAAAATGAGATACAAAGTGATGGAGAGATAAATCGCGAGCCACGAGAACAACCGTTCTGTTGGTACACTCTCAATCAACAGCAACATCCAAATGACATGTGGAATCGCGATACTTGGCGTAATCCATGCCCTACGCACTTTTTGCATCAATAAGGTCGCCGCGAACGAAATTGCGCAGATGTATCCGGCTAACAAAAAGTAGTTGGGTTCACTACCTCCAATCCACAGTGGTGCTGTGTAGCCACCAATTAAGCCAAGCACGGCCATTAACGGCCCTTGTCGCAATGATAATGCTAAACTGAAAAATGCCGCTGAAGCCAAGATGATCAACGAGATACTCGGCGTTAGCATTTGATAAACCACAAAGGCAAAAATGACGGTGCAGTAAATGCCCGTTAATCCCGTACCGGTAACAGCAGCAGGAACATACGTAAAGCCTTGGGCTCGTGCCGCCCGTTGCGGATTCTGTTGTTCTTTACGGTGAAACCACTCGCCAACAAGCACCATAAGTAATGAGAGCACAAAGGCAAAGGATACTCGCATAAATGGCGAAAACTGGATGTGGCTACCAATCACCTGTACGAGATAACCTCCACCGATCAGCATGGCCAATGCGCCTACCCAAACCAACCAATTTTCTTGAATGTTGCTAAGCAGGCTCTGAACTTTACTCTGAAGGAATGACTCATTTTCTTGACTAAAAACATCCAGTTGCACTTCTCTTGTCTGGGCGTACCCTTGATTCGCAGCGCTCTGGTCCAAGTCTAGGTTGGCAGCTGGATCATGTTCCCCAGAGGATGAGACATTTTTCTGTTGTGATTCTATGTGAGGTGACGTCGCTACAGATGGTGTGTCTTTTTCGATGCTGGATTGTTGGTGCACTTGTGGGTTTGAGCCCCCATGGACACTGGCTCGTAGTGATGTGACTTCCTCACGAAGTTTGGTTAGTTCTTTTTCTAAAAGTGCAGCTCGGTTGGCGGCTTTCACTCCGATGAGGATGGCGAGACACGCCATGAACAGTGCTAGTATTACGTACAATCCATTTCTCCTTGCGTACGTCGCGTGACCCACGATTCTTAACTTTGAGCACTTACGCTAAAGCTTAGTTCATGCTCTATGCCTTAGCCTCATATAGTGCTAGGTTCCGCGCTTTCTTCAGAAATCATTCTACATAATGAAACTCAATGCGTAATGATGAATTCGACAAAGTCGCACACTTGTGTGCCACTTTAAGACCTGATGAACAAAAATGAGTCGTTAAGTCATTGGGGGTCAACTATATTCATAGTTCTGATGCGATCGCCAAAGGACTTCAAACATGTGCGTTTCGTAGCGATGTCATCGAAGGTCAGTCGTTTGATTTGCACGTTCGGTTGTTTCTATTTGACCGTAAGGCTGAATGTATTCGGGTATAGCGCATTCACGCGAAAAAAGACAAAAACAGGTAATTATTGATGCAAGTGGGTAATGAAGCGCTGGTGCTGTCAGCGGTTGGGGTTATTGGTTTAGGTTGCCAATGGTTAGCTTGGCGATTGCGTTTGCCAGCGATTTTATTTTTGTTGTTGGCAGGGCTGATCGTCGGGCCATTTATGCAGTGGTTAAATCCTGATGAGATATTAGGTAATTTGCTCTTTCCGTTGGTCTCTTTGGCGGTGGCAGTGATTTTATTTGAAGGCAGTTTGACCTTAAATTTTAAAGAAATTCGTGGCGTGAGTGGTTCGGTATGGAGCATTGTTTCCATCGGGGCGATCATTTCGTGGGCGGCGACCAGTATCGCAACACACTATTTCCTCGGCTTTACTTGGGAGCTTGCCATGTTGTTCGGCAGCTTAACCGTAGTAACAGGGCCGACGGTCATCGTGCCACTTCTACGAACCGTAAGACCTAACAGTACGCTTGCTAACATTTTGCGATGGGAAGGGATTTTGATTGACCCGCTCGGTGCGCTTTTTGTTGTGATGGTTTACGAGTTTATCGTATCTCACAGCGCGATAAATAGCGTCGAAGTGTTTGGGACGATCATTGCTGTCGGCGTCATGCTAGGTGCGGCCTCAGGCTATGCAGTTGCGACGATCATGCGTCGCTCTTGGCTACCGGAATATTTGCAGCCATTTGCGGTTTTGATGGTGGTTCTAGGTGTATTTTCGGTCTCTAACCACATTGAGTCTGAAGCTGGGTTACTAACCGTCACCGTAATGGGTATGTGGCTCGCAAACGCTAAAGACATCAATATTCAGCAAATTCTGCACTTTAAAGAGCATTTAACCATTTTACTGATCACCGGATTGTTCATCTTCCTTGCGGCTCGAATCAGTCTGGATGATTTTGCTGCGCTAGGTAGCGGTGCGTTATTGTTGTTTGTATTTATGCAGTTAGTGTCGCGTCCGTTATCGATTTTTCTTTCAACCTTCCGCAGCAACTTGCGTCTTAAAGATAAGCTGTTTTTGTCTTGGGTTGCACCGCGCGGTATTGTTGCTGCTTCGATTTCGTCTCTTTTCGCGATCAAATTGACCGAATACGGCATTGATGAAGCGATTTTACTGGTCCCTATGACCTTCATGGTGATTATAGGAACGGTCGTGTTACAAAGTGCGACGGCACGTCCTGTAGCGCTGACGTTGGGCGTTGCAGAGCCAGCACCACGCGGCTTCTTGTTGATTGGTGCTAACCGAGTAGCAAGAGAAATAGGGCAGGCGCTGGCGCGTTATGACCGCCGCGTATTAATGACTGACTCAAACTGGGAGTACATCAGTCAGGTTCGTATGTTGGGATTGGATTACTATTACGGCAACCCTATTTCTAGTCACGCGGACGACAACTTGAACTTGATAGGAGTTGGACAAGTGGTTGCATTAACGCCCGATCAGCATTTCAACATTATGGCTTGCATGCAATTCGTCGACGAGTTTGGGGAAGATAAAGTTCACTGCTTACAAAAAGTGAAAACCAACGGCAATGGCAGCGAGAAGCACTCCGTGGCTCAGGAGTACCATGGTAAATTGCTGATGGGCGGCAATGTAAGCTATACCCAGCTAGCCAGTATGTTAAGTCGTGGTGCAGAGGTTAAACACACGAAATTGAGCGATAACTTCACGTATCAAGATTATTTAGCGCATCACAAAGGTAGTTCAGTTGTACCGCTGTTCCATGTAGAAGAAAAAGGAAAAATTCAATTCTGTGATGATCCCGAACAGTTTGAACCAACGACGACAAGCACTGTTGTGTCGCTAATTCTGTCGGACAGCGTAAAGTAAACTACAGAGCAATGTGATCCATTTGCATCATGGGTATCGTACGCTGATTATCTCAATTTGAAGAGAAACTTGCCGGCTTGTTTAAAACGGAAAGCGAGTTTCTTTTCTTATAATGTCAGGGGCAGTCGAGATTCATTACTCGTTTCGGAAAAGTAATCCGGCAAATTCACAAAATTCGCATTGACGTTACTGATAAGGATCGCAATACTGCGCGACTGTTTTACTTTAGGGTGACATTATGGCTCCGCAAACTAACCGAAAAGATTTACACCTAGATGCTGTTTTACATCATGATATGAGCATGAAGCATAAAACGGCGGGTTTTGAGTCTGTCGAGTTTGAACACTGTGCGCTGCCAGAATGTGACTTTCACGCGATTGATTTATCGACAGAGTTTCTTGGTCATCAATTAGCGCTACCGTTTTTGATTAGCTCGATGACTGGCGGAGCAAAAGACGCAGAAACGATCAATTGTCGTCTAGCTGAAGCAGCAAGTGAATTAGGTATTGCCATGGGTGTGGGCTCGCAACGGATTAGCTTAGAAGAAAGTCAGCATTCGGGCTTGGGTAAAACCATTCGTGAGTTGGCGAAAGAAGTACCGTTGTATTCCAATCTTGGAGCCGCTCAATTGCTCGATAAAGGTAAACTCGATAATGCGCAACGTGCGGTTGAGGCGATTCAAGCAGATGCCTTGTTTGTGCACGTTAATCCAATGCAGGAAGCGTTTCAGAAAAATGGCGACCACAATTGGGTTGGTGTTTTCCAGGCAATTGAGATGCTTAAATCTCGCGTGAAGGTTCCTATCATTATCAAAGAAGTCGGTTTTGGTATTAGCGGACACGTTGCGCAGCGATTAATTGATGCTGGTGTGGATGCAATTGACGTTGCGGGCGCGGGTGGTACAAGCTGGAGTGCGGTTGAAGGGTATTGCCAAGACAATCCGAAAATGCAGCGTGCAGCCGAGCTTTTCCGCGATTGGGGTGTCCCTACAGCAACATGTTTGGCTCAAATCCGCGCACTGCATCCTACATTACCGTTGATCGCCTCGGGAGGTGTTCATAACGGACTTGAAGCGGCGAAAGCCATTCATTTGGGTGCTAATCTCATTGGGCAAGCTGGTGCGGTATTAAAAGCTGCGACGATCAGCACGCAGTCTGTCGTCGAACACTTTGAACAAATGGCATTAGAGCTGCGTTTAGCGTGCTTTGGTACTGGCTCTTCTAAGGTTGGTGAGCTAACGAAAGCGCGCTGCCTATAGCTTTTAGAATGGCGCGCTTTACACAGAGTCGCTCAATAATTTTTCGATGTCTTAACACGTAGACTGATAATTTCGTTATAGTTGATACAAAAGTCACTTCAGCTAGTGACGCCTTTATTCAGACACCTGAATGGGCACGTGTTGAAGAGATTGAGTTTAATTTTACTATTGTTTGCAACTGGAACCTTAAATTTATGAAAAAACTAGTCATGCTGATGTTGGCGGCTTCTGCTTTGACCGCTTGTAGTGATGAAGTGGGCACTGAAGGCTGGTGTAACGACATGCGCGATAAGCCAAAAACAGAATGGACAGCAGACAACGCGGTAGACTTTGCAAAGCATTGTGTTCTGCAAGATGGTGTCGGCAGCGAGCAATGGTGTGAAAACCTGAAAGATAAGCCGAAAGGTGACTGGACTGCAAACGAAGCGACCAGCTTTACTAAACACTGCATTTTTTAAGCACAGCGGAAAGCGCCTTTTCTGAGGCGACATTCTGTGAGGTAAACACCAAGCGTTATTGCTTGGTGTTTTTGTATCTAAAATAGCTCGATTTTTCACGTGTCGAGCGCACTTCACTCTGAATGGAATGTTTTACATTTTCGTTTCATTTTTGAAAACCTGTATTGCCTGTCTTTAATTTTTCGTATTGCAGTGGCATGGTGTCGAGATAGCCATCTAATTCAATTAGATTCATAACAAAAAGGAATTCAAATGGAAGTACTGAAAGGCTCATGTCTGTGCGGCAAGGTAAAGTTGGAAGTGGCAGATGAATTCAAGTACATGGGAAATTGCCATTGCTCTGAATGCCGCAAGTTCACAGGTTCTGACTATTCATCTGCCGGTGGTATTGCGTTGGATAAACTGCTTATTATCCAAGGGAAAGAAGATATTCAAACTTATCAGAAAAGCGAAAATACCATGCTATGCTTTTGTCGCCACTGCGGATCAAGTCTGTATTCGAAAAAGAACAATGGGATCGTCAATATTCGCCTTGGTATCTTGGATGACACACCTTCTCACAAGCCCGATTTCCATATTTTTGTCGCGTCGAAAGCGCCGTGGCTCGAGATATCGGATAACCTGACTCAATTTGATGCAGGGCCAAAATAGAGTTGTTGTAGATAAGTATTTAGAAACAGAGCGCGTTACAATACGCTTGGGACACGCTCTGTGCTTTTACTTTGTATATTAGAACGGAGACGACTATTTGGCGTCTTGTAGTTCTTCTAAGCCACCTGCATTGTGCAGATTCGTAAAGCCTTGCGTTTGTAAGTATTGATACGCTTTGCCAGAGCGGTTACCACTGCGACAGTACAACACGATAGCTTGATCTTTATCGACGTCTTGAAAATGTTTATCAAGTTCAGATAAAGGGAAGTTGACGGCATTATCCAAATGCCCTTCAGAAAACTCTTGCGGCGTGCGCACATCGACAATCATCGCGCCCTTGTCAATCAATTGCCACCCTTGTTCAGCTCGTTCAGAAGCCGACACGTTGGGGGAGAGGAAGCCAATGCACAACGTTGCAAGAAATAGAGATACGGCCTTTTTCATTGTTTGATTATCCTTTTTAAGAGTACGTAATCACTCTAGATTTGATTAAGCATATTTTCCATCATAAAGAGATGCTAAGTGGTTGTGAATGCGATAATTCGATAGAAAATTTTATTTAATTTAATAAAAATTTTTTATCAAATTCACCTCTTGAACTCTAATTTTTCGACCTTATTATTTTCATCGAAAGCGAGCTGTCGATTCGCAAATCCATCTTGATGTTTATTTTGTCTTTTATTTTTGGTTCCAAGTAGGAGGCACTTAAAAATGAAAATTCGTCCTTTAAATGACAAGCTAATTGTTGAAAGACAAGAGGTGGAAAATAAATCTGAAGGGGGAATCGTTTTAACTTCTCAGTCGGTGAAAAAATCAAACCGCGGGAAAGTCATTGCTGTTGGTTTAGGTAAACGTCTTGAAAATGGCGAACGCGCTGCGATGGAAGTCAAAGTGGGCGACCAAATCATTTTCAATGACGGTTACGGCGTGAAAACCGAGAAAATTGACGGCGCAGAATACTTAATTCTGTCCGAATCTGATGTGTTAGCAATCGTTGAGTAATTATTTTTGTAGTAGTTTTTTGAGGAGATAACCATGGCTGCAAAAGACGTATTATTTGCTAATGACGCACGTCAAAAAATGCTGAAAGGTGTGAACTTACTGGCGGACGCAGTAAAAGTGACACTAGGCCCGAAAGGCCGCAACGTTGTGCTTGATAAATCTTACGGCGCGCCAACCATCACCAAAGATGGCGTATCTGTAGCGAAAGAAATCGAACTGAAAGATAAGTTCGAAAACATGGGCGCACAAATGGTGAAACAAGTGGCGTCCAAAGCGAATGATGAAGCGGGGGACGGTACAACGACCGCTACCGTACTGGCGCAATCTTTCATCAATGAAGGTCTTAAAGCGGTAGCCTCTGGCATGAACCCAATGGACCTAAAACGTGGTATCGACAAAGCCACTGAAGCGGCGGTTGAGAAACTACGTGAAATGTCTAAGCCATGCAGCGACAAAGAATCCATCACCCAAGTGGGTAGCATTTCTGCAAACAGCGATCGCGCGATCGGTGAAATCATTGCAGAAGCGATGGAGAAAGTGGGTCGCAATGGCGTGATTACGGTTGAAGAAGGCCAAGGTCTAAACAACGAATTGTCTGTGGTTGAAGGTATGCAATTTGACCGCGGTTACTTGTCGCCATACTTCATCACTAACCAAGAAAATGGCAGCGTAGAGCTAGACAACCCTTACATCCTATTGGTGGACAAAAAAGTCAGCAGCATCCGCGAGCTATTGCCTGTACTAGAAGAAGTGGCGAAATCTTCTCGCTCGCTATTGATCATTGCTGAAGACATCGAAGGTGAAGCGCTAGCGACATTGGTTGTGAACAACATGCGCGGCATCGTGCGTGCGACCGCGGTGAAAGCGCCTGGCTTTGGTGACAACCGTAAAGCGATGATGGAAGACATTGCGGTACTAACTGCTGGTACGGTCATCTCTGAAGAAATCGGCCTAGAGCTCGAAAAAGCAACGTTAGAGCAACTAGGTAGTGCGAAGAAAGTTACCATCACCAAAGACACAACAACCATTGTGGGTGGTGCAGCAGAAGCAAGCGCGATTGCTGATCGTGTGGCTTCGATTGAAAAACAAATCGAAACAACCACTTCTCAATACGACAAAGATAAGCTTCAACAACGTGTTGCGAAGCTTTCTGGCGGCGTAGCGGTGATCAAGATCGGCGCTGCAACCGAAGTTGAGATGAAAGAGAAGAAAGACCGCGTGGACGATGCGCTACACGCTACCCGCGCAGCGGTTGAAGAAGGTATTGTTGCTGGTGGTGGTGTTGCCCTAACTAAGATCGCGAAAGAATTGGCGGATCTAAAAGGCGACAATGATGACCAAAACGTGGGTATCCGAGTTGCGCTACGTGCAATGGAAGAGCCTCTTCGTCAAATCGCAACTAACGCAGGTGACGAAGCTTCTGTTGTGGCGAACGCTGTCAAAGCTGGTGATTCCGATTACGGTTACAACGCTGCAACAGGTGAATACGGCAACATGATCGAAATGGGCATCTTGGACCCTGCGAAAGTAACACGTTCAGCGCTTCAATTCGCAGCGTCTGTTGCTGGCTTGATGATCACCACTGAAGCGATGATCACCAACCACGTTGAAGACAAAGAACTTGATATCTAACGTCATCAATCGCTAGTGATTAAGTAAGCGTTAAAATAACAATAACATTGCAAAACCTAAGCGGGCTCGCTTGAGCCCGCTAATCAGTCATTTGAGGTAAGTGTTATGACCCGTTTACCTGCGTTTTCTTTCTCAATATCTGAGCCGGGCGGTAATGAAGCTTCGTCAACGTGGCCGACTGCTATTCACTTCCCCCTCGTTCCAGCTGGGCCAGAGTTTTCAATCGAAAATGCTCTGCCTAAACGTCCGACAGTGACGATATTCACTATCGATCTGTCTCAGTTATTTAAAGGGGACGCTCGGGTCATCCATTAACTGTATCGAAACAGCCAGCGCACGTTGGCTGTTTTTTTATAATTTAAAGTATTGATAATGTTGATTTTTATTTGATTACTGCCACTTGTTCAATGATCAATTTGAACTGGGGTAATCGGACCGCAAGCGTACTACACCTTTAAGCCCAGCATTGCGCCGAAAATGATCAATCCCGCCCCACATGCTTGATTGAGTCGATGCTTAATCTTCAACAAGAAAGCTTGTAGCTGGGGTGACGTGAATAAAACAGCAACGATAGAAAACCAAATACCATGCAGCGCAATCATATAAATCCCGTAGAACAAGGCGATGTGTTGCTGACTAGAGTCGGGAGAAATCACTTGGCTAAAAATACTCAGAAAAAACAGCATCGTCTTGGGATTGAGTAAATTACACAGAAATCCCTGCATGAAAAATCGCCACATTGAATACTCGCTCTGTTGAACGGTTTCTGAGTTTGATGCAGGTTGCGAGGAGAATATTCCTTTAATCCCAAGGTAGACAAGATAAGCGGCCCCAAGATAGCGCACGAGATTAAACAACCATTCATTTTGTGAAATTAAGTAACTGATCCCCAGCATGGAGTAAGCGATGTGGATGCTGATCGCCATGCTGATACCAATCGCACTGTACACGCCTGCTTTTCGTCCTTGATTTAAGCTATTTCTTAATACCAAAACAAAGTCTGCGCCAGGGCTAATAACAATAAGCACACCTAATAACGCAAGAGTTACAAATTCCATATCGATTTCCTGTTTGAATGATGAAGTCTGGGATGTAGCGGAATTGTAGGCGTCTTTATTACTGACTATAATCGAAAAATATTCCCATATTGGTGAGAAAAACTCACAGATGCGTCACCTGAAATCTTTTTATGTATTCCACGTTGCGGCGAGCTCTTCAAGCTACACTGAAGCGGCT
Organism: Vibrio sp. Vb0349; assembly: GCF_033338975.1. Taxonomy (NCBI): domain Bacteria; kingdom Pseudomonadati; phylum Pseudomonadota; class Gammaproteobacteria; order Vibrionales; family Vibrionaceae; genus Vibrio; species Vibrio sp. Vb0349. The sequence continues at coordinate 151,921 of NZ_JAWOTS010000005.1, forward strand.
GACAAACTGAACATTACCCACGGAGCCGTGAGTAAGCAGATCAAGCAACTTGAGCAATATCTGTCTCAACCTTTGTTCTTCAAAGAGGGCAGGAAAGTCGTGTTGACGGCAGAAGGCGAATTACTCAAGACATACACAGAAACGGCATTCCAAACGCTAGAAACAGGCGTGAATACGCTTATTCAAGAGAAGCATCAGCATCTTGAAGTGTCTTGTGAACCGACATTAACCATGCGCTGGTTGATGCCAAGGTTGGCCGCGTTTAATGATGAACACCGTGCTGATGTTCGTTTGTCGACGGCTGGTGGCCCGGTAACATTAGGATCAACTGGGCTTTCGATGGCGATTCGTCGAGACGATTTTGCGCAGCATCACGATTACGACAAAACCATTCTTGTGGAAGAGTGGGTGGGGCCGGTATTTTCTCCTGAGTATTGGCAATTCATTAAAGACAATTTGAAAGCAGCTCGATTGTTGAATAGCCAAACCAGACCGAATGCTTGGGCGGATTGGCAGCAATCAACACGTTGTGAAACTTTCAACGGCAACACTCAGCAATCATTCGCGCATTTTTATTTTTGCATACAAGCCGCAGTGGATGGCTTAGGCGTCGCAATGGGATCGTATCCTTTTGTCATGGACGATATTAAGCGTGGTAATTTGGTCGCACCATTTGGGTTTTCTCCATCAAGTTGCAATTACGTTTTATTGAGTCAAGATAAAAAGCGTACAGAACTTGAACATAAATTTATCACGTGGTTACAAACGCAAATGGCAGAGTGTGTGCCACTGTCATCACAGCAGATTACGCAAGGCGAATAGAAGGCATAGAGCGAGATTACGTCAGTCAGTTTTATGGAAAAAGGCTTAGGAAATTGGAAATGGAAAACCTCAATATTGTTGAAATCAAATCATTTGTTCCGGCGAAAGATTACGCGCTATCAAAACGCTTTTATGAGGCGATTGGCTTTGAAATGGCGTCGGACTTCGGTGATGTAGCATACTTCTCTCAAGGTAGCTGCGCGTTTCTTTTACAGAATTTTTATGAGCCAGAACACGGCAATAACTTCATGATGCACTTGCTCGTAGAAGACGCAGAAAGTTGGCATCAGCACTTATCCAAAGTGGGTCATGAGGAATTTGGTTCGCGTTTGACAGAGCTAGTCGAGCAACCTTGGGGCATACGCGAATGTTGTTTGTTTGACCCTAGTGGCGTTTTATGGCGAATTGGCCAGAACATGAATACTGACTAAAGCCAGTCTTATTTTCACCGCATCTACGCGCAGGTATTGAGATCTCGATATCTGCGCGTTTTCTTTTTTACTTAGCCTTGCCAACGTTTGTAGCGCACTCACGCCCTTTTCGAGGTGGTGTGCGATGGGCTAACGCCAAAAAACTCCTCAAGCAGCATGGCTTTGAGTTCCGCTCTGACTTCTGCGCCACCGATTAACGCCAAAAGTGCGAGTCCTCCTGGAATAAGGATGACCATTAATATCGGTCTTAAAATATACGAAAAGCAGAAGATGGTCGGGAAGAAAATCAATCCTTGGCCTAGTTTGTTTAATACGTACATGAGCGATTCCTTTTGTTTTTATATAAAATGAGCATGCTCAATTTTATAAATGAGCGCGCTCAATTTGTCAATCTCAACCACGCAAGGTATGATCCTTTCAGGCTCATTAAGCAGACACATCAATGACGAAGCGACAACAAACCAGAGATAAAATTCTAAAAGCCGCATGGGCATCTTTTGCTCAAAATGGCTATGACATGACGACCACAAGGCAGATGGCGAGAGAAGCAGGAGTAGCCGATGGCACAGTGTTTAGCCATTTCCCGACTAAACTGTCGATTTTGCGCGAAGGGATGCTGGCGCAACTGCAACAGATCAGCCAAGAAACGCTAGTCAGTGTGGAAGGTAAAACCGATATCGACATTGGTTTGGCGCTGACGGAGAAATACTATCGCTACTATTTTGCGAACGTTGAGCTGAGCCGAGCTTTGTTGAAAGAGGTGATTTGGGATTTGGATTATTATCAGTCGTTTAACCAAGCTTTGTTTCAATCTGTAAACGGAAGCTCCGTCCTTGAGGGGAAAATACCGCTGATTTTTGACTGCTATTTTATGACGTTAATCTCGCACTTGAGCCGTGCAGAACCGGATGTTGAAGCGGCACTTGAAGAGCTTCATGCTAAGTTTCAGCAAATCATTGCGACTGCATAACATGGCCCCAACGCAGGATCTGAAAGAATATACTGCCTGTCATTTTATTTGCTGGACTCCCATTTTCTCGTTTCAGTTGGCGTCTCACCAAATAGCCGCTTGTAGCTTTGACTGAACTGCCCGAGATGGAAAAAACCAAAGTCAAAAGCAATTTCTGCAATTGTTCGATTATCTTCAGGGCTTTGTAGCACTCTACGTACTTGATTCAGGCGCATTCGATGTATGAACTGCTTTGGGGAAGTATTACAGCAATGTTCAAAGGTGTACTGTAGTGTGCGACGACTGACGTGTACTGCGTCACACAGTTCACTGACGGTTATTGGTGTACGGTAGTCTAGATCCTGTAGCTGTTGTTTTATACGCTGCATCACGTGTTGACGATGAGAGATTGATATCGGATGGCTCGTGTGCAGTGAACTGAGTGAGAACAACTCCAGCACAATGTCTTTTAAGATTGCTTGATGTGTGGTTTCAGACCATCTTGGCTCGGCGGAACCAAGTAACGTGCCTAAGTAGTATTTAAGTTGTTGAATGTGTTTTTCCGTCAAACCCGTTAAGTGTAATGTGTTGTTTTGGATACTCCCAAGCTCAAGTTGATTTTCTATGATGTGAACGAAGTTTTTGTCGAGCACTATTCCATAGATAGAAAACTGCTCCGGTGTCATTAACTCAAAATCAGCGCCACCTTGCCTAAGCAAAAGTTGGCTTGAATTAAACTGACTGTGATTTAGGTGTAGCGGCTTATTTTCCGCACTCAAACCCAACCAAATACCTCCCTGTTCAACCCTGCATTGCTGTCTTAGCGAGCGGTTACTGTCTTCACGAAATACATGTAAATTGGGAAATCGTCGTTCTCGAATTTGACCTAAAAATCGACCATCGCTGAGTTGGTCATATTCCTGTTGCCAGTTTATCAGACTCGCAGCTTGTTGGTTTGCATCCTTAGTGTGATGGATGCACAGCATTGGTGCAGTTTGGGGCATTTGGTTACTCATCCTTGTGATGCTCATTCCTTTTTTGTGAGTCATGTTGGAGCAGTATTTACATAACTCATTGTTTATTATTGGTTTATAAATGTTGCCAGTTTTTGATAACGCTACGGAACACATTTGGCAATACTTTCTTAAAGCTTATTGATAGTTCAGCAAAAAGCGAACCAAATAGTGAAGAGGAAGAGCAATGACGGCAACTTATCGTCGGCAACAAGGAAGTAAAGTCTATACCTTTAAGTCATTAGCTGACTTGATGGCGAAAGCGACACCCGAGCGCTCAGGCGATGCGTTAGCCGGGGTTTGTGCTCAGTCAGCGGCAGAACGTGTAGTCGCACAAATGGCGCTGTCTGAGTTACCACTTAAAACGTTTCTTAACGAGGCGGTTATTCCATACGAAAGCGACGATATCACTCGCCTAATTATCGATACGCATGACCTTGAAGCCTTTAAGCCGATTGAGCACTTGACGGTCGGAGATTTTCGAAATTGGCTGCTGAGTGAAGAAGCCGATGGTGAAACGTTGGCTAAAATTCGTCAAGGTTTAACACCAGAAATGGTGGCCGCAGTCAGTAAGATTATGCGCAACCAGGATTTGATTCTCGTTGCTAAAAAATGCCAAGTTGTCACGGCTTTTCGGAATACGATTGGTTTGCCGAGTCGCCTGTCTACTCGCTTACAGCCGAATCATCCCACTGATTCTCTCAACGGTATCGCAGCGACCATTTTTGATGGTCTGATGTACGGAAATGGCGATGCGGTTATCGGTATCAATCCGGCAACAGATAATGTACCTCAAGCTATTAAGTTAATGAACTTAATGGATGAGGTGATTCAACACTATCAAATACCGACTCAGTCTTGTGTGTTAACTCATGTCACGAACACGATCGAAGCCATTGAAATGGGTGCACCAGTCGATCTCGTTTTTCAGTCGATAGGCGGCACGCAAGGGACGAATGATACCTTCGGAATCGACTTGTCGATTTTGAAAGAGGCCCATGAAGCCGCGTTGTCTTTGAATCGAGGTAGTGTAGGAAATAATGTGATGTATTTTGAAACCGGACAAGGTACAGCGCTGTCTGCTAATGCATTTCATGGGGTCGATCAGCAGACTTGTGAAGCCCGCGCTTATGCTGTCGCGAAACAGTTCGACCCTTTGTTGGTTAATACTGTCGTTGGGTTTATTGGCCCTGAGTATCTGTTTGATGGCAAACAGATCATTCGTGCTGGGCTTGAAGATCATTTCTGTGGGAAGTTGCTTGGTTTACCTATGGGTTGCGATATCTGTTACACCAATCATGCCTATGCCGATCAGAATGACATGGATAACTTGCTGACACTATTAGGTGTGGCCGAGTGCTCGTTCATCATGGGTATTCCAGGGTCTGATGACATCATGCTCAACTATCAAACTACCTCATTTCACGATGCCCTTTACGCAAGAAAAGTACTCGGTTTGAAGCCAGCACCAGAGTTTGAACAATGGTTAATGGAGATGCAGATTTTCGAGAGCGTGCAAGACGTTCGATTAAGTGAGCAAATCTCTCGCTCGTTTTCGGGAGCAATTAACCAACTGAATAAGGGGTATTCTCATGGGTAAAGTAATCACCATTGCTCAGTCCCCACAAGATGAGTCTGAAGTTGTCACACATAACCCTTGGGGCAAGTTACGCGACTTCACCTCTGCTCGGATCGCTCTGGGTCGCAGCGGGAACAGTGTACCAACCAACGAGTTACTCTCATTTCAGCTGGATCACGCCCAAGCTATGGATGCAGTGCATTGCAGTTTGAATACTGAGTCTCTCGTTGCTGGTTTGTCGGACTCTTACTCGATTCTTGAAAATACCTTAGAGCCTCCAGTGGTAGTGAGCAGTCAAGTGAGTGACCGACTTATGTACCTGCAAAGGCCCGATTTAGGACGGCTGCTTGATGAATCTTCTTGGCAAACGCTCAACTTGATAGCAAATGAGCATAACACTGACATTGATCTTGCGATTGTTATTGCTGATGGACTTTCTTCCGTCGCAATTCAAAACCATGCCGTGCCTGTTGTTACTCGATTGATTTCTCTTTTAAGCGCTGATGATGAACATCAATGGAAATTCGCACCTATCACAATCGTAAAGCAAGGAAGAGTAGCGGTAGGGGATGATGTTGGTGAATGTTTTAACGCCAAGGCCGTGCTGGTTTTAATTGGAGAGAGGCCCGGTCTAACTTCTCCGGATAGCATGGGTATGTATCTCACTTGGGGGGCTAAACGAGGCTCTAAAGATTCCCAAAGAAACTGCATTTCCAATGTGCGTCCCCAGGGGCTCAACTATGACGATGCCTGTGAACGCGCATTTTACTTGCTCAAGGAGGCTCGAAAATTACAACTGTCAGGAGTGAACCTGAAAGATCGCTCCGATATCAATGAGCCAAGTGGCGCAAGCGTTGAAGATAAACACAGCGACAACTTTTTAATTTCATCAAAGTAGAAGGATTTACTATGTCTAAACATCAGGAGTACTTGGCCAAAAGGCAGCTAAAAAGAGGCACCGCAGGTTGGATTTTACTTGCTGGCTTAGGTGTCTCGTATGTTATATCTGGTGACTTTGCCGGTTGGAACTTTGGCATCGCTCAAGCAGGATGGGGAGGCTTTCTTATTGCTGCTATCGCGATGGCAATAATGTATTTCACGCTAGTATTGTCTTTAGCTGAAATGTCTGCGGCGATTCCTGCTGCGGGTGGTGGTTACAGCTTCGCAAGACAGGCGATGGGGCCGACAGGCGGCTTTTTCACTGGCTTATCAGTTTTGATTGAATATGCGCTCGCGCCTGCTGCGATAGTGATTTTTATTGGCTCAGCAGTGAATGAATTGGTTGGTATCGATGGCCCTGTTGTTTACGCACTTTTCTACGCCGTCTTTATCGCTATTCATATGGCAGGGGTAGGCGAAGCTCTCAAAGTAATGATGGTCATCAGCGGTTTGGCTGTGCTAGCTATTCTCATTACTGCTGCTGTGCTTATTGGTCACTTTGATGTTAATAACTTATTCGATATTGCTCCGGCGACGGCTCAGGCAACAGAAATCTTGCCGTTTGGGTGGTATGGCGTATGGGCTGCGTTGCCATTTGCAATGTGGTTGTTTCTTGCGGTTGAAGGTGTGCCTTTAGCGGCAGAGGAGGCAAAAAATCCGGCAAAAGATGTTCCCAAAGGCATCATTGGTGCGATGCTGTTTTTATTGCTAACCGCAACTCTCGTAGTCGTCCTTTTGGCTGGTGCGGTTGGCTCAAAGGTCATAGGCGATAGCGCGGTGCCATTAGTTGACGCCCTAAAGCTTACGGGCAATTCAACGGTAGCAATGGCCGTGAACTTACTTGGATTGGCTGGCCTTATCGCTTCTTTCTTTTCAATCATTTATGGTTACAGTCGCTTGGTGTTTGCGCTTTCCCGCGCGGGTTATTTACCGCAAACTTTGTCATTAACCAGTGACAAAAAAGTGCCTTCTCGTGCGCTTTTGGTTCCGGGCGTTTTTGGGTTCTTGGTTTCACTTACGGGTGAGGGGGACTTAATCTTGGCGATGGCTGTTGTCGGTGCGACTGTATCGTACGCATTAATGTCCTTGAGCCATATTTTATTGCGAATTAAACAGCCGGAATTAACTCGTCCATATAAAACGCCTGGTGGGATAATTACTTCGAGTATTTCTCTGGTGCTTTCTTTGATCGCAATGACAGGTGTTTATGCTTTTGATCCCTCAGCCTTTTTCATGACAATGGGATTGTTTCTTATCGGTGGTGTTTATTATGGGTTATACAGCCGCAACAAACTGGTGGCAGCAACCGCCGAGGAAGAGTTTGCCATGCTGTCTGTAGCAGAGCTAGAGCTTGAATCAGATGTCGTACGATAGTCACTTTGATTCTTGTTATTCAGCATATTAAGGGAGCCATAGGCTCCCTTTGTCATTTCTATCAAAAGTGCATAGCGCACAAATGCATCACTTTAACTTTATAAGCGGTTAATCATGTGAAAGTCTAGTCTGGATAACGATGGCGCAGATCCATCACAGGTAAAGGTTAAGTTTTCAAGGAAAGAGCATGATAAACAAGGTATTTAATACACTTTTGGGAACAGAGTTACCGATTATTCAAGCGCCAATGGCCGGTGTGCAAGACAGCCAAATGACCATAGCCGTCAGTAATGTTGGCGGGCTTGGCTCGTTACCTTGTGGAATGCTGAACAAAGACGCCATCGTAAAAGAACTTCAACTTATCAAGCAGGCAACTAACCGACCGTTTAACCTCAATTTCTTTTGCCATGAAATGCCGGAGTATGACGCCAACAAGCACGAAAAGTGGCAAAAAACGCTGCAACCGTATTTTTCCGAGGTTGATGCAACCGTTCAGGCTCAGCCAAACGCTCCGACAAGGATGCCTTTCAATCATGATATTGCTGACGCGATTGAACCATTTGCACCGCCAGTGATCAGTTTCCACTTTGGTTTGCCAGACGATGATCTGTTAACTCGAATTAGAGGGTGGGGAGGGAAGATCCTTTCGTCAGCGACTACGGTGGACGAAGCACTTTGGCTAGAAGCAAAAGGCGTTGACGGTATTATCGCCCAAGGCTTGGAGGCTGGTGGACACCGAGGTATGTTTTTATCGGATGATTTAACTACTCAATTAAGTTTGATGGCGTTATTACCACAAATCGCCAAACGGGTGAATTTGCCTGTTATTGCTGCAGGCGGAATCGCTGATAGAAGTGGGGTGGAAGCCGCGTTGAGATTAGGAGCGAGTGCCGTTCAAGTTGGCAGCGCCTATTTGTTGTGTGATGAGGCGAAAACATCGTCTTTACATCGATATGCCATTGCCAGTGAACGCGCGCAACATACCGCTGTGACCAATGTTTTCTCGGGCCGACCAGCGAGAGGCATTGTGAATCGCGCGATGTCGGAGCTAGGCTACATCAGTGAGTTTGCGCCGAAATTCCCATACGCCTCCATTGAAATGGCTCAACTAAGAGCGCTTATGGAAAAGCAAAACCGAGATGAATTCACACCGTTGTGGTGCGGACAAAACTCGTCGGGTTGTAAGGAAATATCGGCGGCAGAAATGACATTGTCATTAGTGGAAGGCATCGATTTAAACTGATATGCATCTTGCCTTTTAAAGCGATGCTGACTGAATGGTTACGAGTTATCCCTGTATTTATGTAGTAAATCTAATGGGATGTGGCAGTAATCATTCGGAAAGTTTGTGAGTCTGTCTTGGTGCTCATCATCACTTGGCACATAATTTGTGAGTGGCAGTACTTCTACGGCGATCTTGTCGGCGTCCGGTCGTACTGCGATAAACGCTTTCGCCATGGTGAGATGCTGTTCGTTTTGGCTATAAACACCACTACGGTACTTCTCACCTACGTCTTCACCTTGCTTGTTAACGCTGTAAGGGTCGATTATCTCAAACAAATACCCCATTAAAGTTTCAACCGAAACTTGCTCAGGGTCGAACTGGGTTTTCACGCACTCTGCGTAGCCATCGTATTCGGATTGAGTGTTATCCGTTGTGCCATTTGCTCGCCCGGCTTCTGTGTTGATTACGCCCGGAAGGTGGCGCATAAATTCTTGCACGCCCCAAAGGCAACCGCCTGCGAAGTAAATTTCTTCCATTACTTTTATCCTAGTCTTTACCGGTGTTGGGATGTAGGGAGTTAACCCCTCTTCTTCCATCCCATTTTCGTTGCCCTATTATCTGTTGATGGGAGCGATATTCGCAAGGTACAGCTTGGCTAATCAGACCACGCGTTTTTTCCTTTTTACTTTCAAGTTCTTTTCATATGAAACATCAGGTGAGTATACTGTAAGCTCATCAATAAGGAGCGAACCTGTGAACCCAAGACAAAATGAAATCCTGCAATTAGTGAACGACCGTAAACGCGTTCAAGTCACAGAGCTTTCTGACATCATTGGCGTGTCGGGTGTGACCATCAGACAGGATTTGAACTTTCTGGAGCAACAGGGCTACCTAAAGCGCGTTCACGGCGCAGCTACCGCGTTGCAAAGTGATGACATTGATGCCCGCCTAGAAGTACGTTTCGATATTAAACAATCGCTCGCAAACCAAGCTGCGGATTTGGTCGCATCGAATGAGACAGTGCTGATTGAAGGAGGCAGTGCCAATGCGTTGTTGGCTCGGACATTGGCTGAGCGCGGCGATGTGACCATTATTACGCCATCGGCGTATATCGCCCATCTCATCCGTAACACTTCTGCCAACATTATCTTGCTTGGTGGCGTGTATCAGCACCAAGGCGAGAGCTTGGTCGGACCGCTGACTAAGTTGTGTATTGAGAACATTCATTTCAGCACGGCCTTCTTGGGTATTGACGGCTTCCATCAAGACACTGGCTTTACTAGCCGCGACATGATGCGCGCTGAGATCGCAGAAACCATCATTGCGAAAAAAAGGCGCAATATTGTTCTAACGGATTCTAGTAAATTTGGGCAAATTTATCCCTCATCAATTGGTAAGACTGACGAAATATCAGTGCTGCTGACTGACAAAGCCGCTCCGAAAAGCGACCTTGAACAAATCAAAAAGCGAGGTGTGGAAGTTATATTAGGCTGATTAAGCCACGCTTCGTTTTCTCTTCGCGAGCATTGCTGTTGGGGAGAAACCGGTGACTAGCATAGTGCCGCTAAGCACTAGAATTGTTCCTATGATGGTGTTAGAGCCGACGGGCTCATCTAGCACCAAGTAGCCCCATAAGATACCAAAAACAGGAACAAGAAAAGTGACAGTCAGTGCTGACGCTGGGCCGATATCAGAAACTAAGCGGAAATAGAGCAAATAAGCGAACCCTGTGCATACAACGCCGAGCGTGACAACAGAGCTCCATTCGAAATGACTTGGTTCTGCACGCATTGGTAAGAATGGTAGCAGCGGCAGTACCCAAATAACCGCCGCCCACATGCTGCCGTGAGCATTGTCAAAAGCAGGTACTTGTGGCGCATTTTTAGTGTAGTTGGTAGCAATGCCATAGCTGAAAGAAGCCATCAAACTGGCGGCAATAGGGAGCATGGCTTCTTCACCTATGGTTGAAGTATCTAAGCCGACCAAGACTGCAACGCCTCCAATGCCTATTAGCATACCGAGAACAGATTTTGCTGTGAGTGGGCTGCGGTACCAAGCAAAGCCAACTAGTGCTCCCCATATTGGGGCGGTTGAGTTCAATATTGCTAAAGTTGATGCATTCAGTGTCTGGGCTGCGTACGCAAAGAGTAAAAATGGAACTGCGCTATTGAATAAGCCAATAATAAAGAAGTGTTTAGTATGCGCAGTTAACGTGAGTTTCTTCTTCAAATATACGGCGATCAATAACAAAGCGACGGCGGCAAATGTAACTCGAAATTCGATTAAGTAAGCTGGCCCGAATGTGTTGGCGGCGACTCGCATAAACAGAAACGAGCCACCCCAAATAGCAGCGAGGCAGAGTAAGCGAAAAAAACTGACGGCAGTCATTTGACATCCTTGGTCGAGGTCTAGCGCCTCATCGATTAATTGTTGCGCTAACAGTGAATTAAACCAAGGATGAGGTCAACCAGAAATGTAATGCCAGTTCCGGATCTGGCTAGCTTGGGCTCACGTTGATGGTGTGTTGTTGATTTATGATGACTTAATGGCTCTCTGACCATACTGCGAATTCATTTCCACTCGGTTCAGTGAAGTGGAATCGACAGCCGCCGGGGAATTCGAAAATAGGGCGGATAATTTTTCCACCATGCTGCTCTACTTTTGTCTGAGTGGCCTGAATGTCTGAGCTATAAAATACTAAAAGTGCGCCACCATTTGCGGTTTGGTTTATAAACTCAGATTTGAAGAATCCGCCATCCAACCCTTGTCCTGAAAATGCAGAATATTCTGGACCATAATCGGTAAAGCTCCAGTCAAAAGCACGCTCAAAAAATTGTTTGGTCGCACTGACATTAGTGGAACCAAATTCAACGTAATTCAATTTTTCATGTTGATGCATGGTGAAATCCTTCTCGGTTACTATCGTTTCTAGGCGAACTTTTCTACGATGATGTCGTCCGCTTTTTCGACAAATAATGCGCCATTATCTCTGAGCTCTGTCAGCACATTCTCTACATTATCAGGCAGCACCGCACGAGTTGAAGCAAGATTAACTACCACATTGTAGCCAAGTTCCAGCGCTTGCATGACGGATTTTTTCACGCAAAAGTCTAAGGCAAGGCCACCTATAACTAAGGTATCAATCCCGTTGAACTTTAGAAATTCATGCGCGCCTGTCGTTTTGGTGTCGGCAATATCATGGAAAAAAATACCGTAAGGGTGTGCGTCAGGATCCATACCTTTATTAACTTGAAAATCATAGTCCAACACGGGTGGTAAGCCATCTAGCAGCTCAGAACCTGTTGTGCCAAGCACACAGTGACGGTTCCACTTTATATCCACATTCGGTAAACCAACGGGCTCAAGCATATTGGATGGCGATTCTGCATCCCACTTTGCTTTTGGTGGGTGTAAGTCACGACTGACCAGTTTTAATCGGCCTTTGGCATGATTGTTCAAAAGCTCCGGTACGATTTCCAACGCACCTGCAACGGGCAGTTCATTTGGACATAACTCACTAAAGCCTTTCTCTGGATCAACGTCGATCACTGCTGTAGTTTGATAGTTTACTCGAACAGTCATGGCAGACTCCTTGTCTGTCTGATTGTCTGCGTTTATCCACGCAAACAGTTTTGAAAAAAGGTTACTTCGTCGCTAGTCAGCGTATATACCATTGCGGGTTTTCCACCTTTGCCTTTGTTGGTTGAAGCGACTTTATTAGTGGGTTTTAGTACGCCCGAATCTATCAAGCGGCGCTTAATCGTCATTCGGCTGATATCAATACCAAACTCTTGATAAGCAGAAATGATGTCCGCAACCAAAAACTCTTTGTCTAATGCAAACAAAAGAACCGATGTGTATTCAATGGATGCACGAAGCTTTTGCCACGCTTTTTCAATGGTTTTTTGATGATCAAATGCGAGGGTTTCTTCTCCATTGAGAATAGCCTGTAGCGAAAACCATTTAAGTTGGCATTCCGGTACACCTGCATTATTTATTTGCTCTACATTGTTACGATCGACTAAGGCGTAGTGCGTAATGTTTAAGCTCCAGTCTTCTGGATCGCGCTTTGGATCACCGTCGATAAACGCTTCGCTAAAATGGCGAGGGTAGGTATGGATTTTCTCACGGCAAATTCGGCGACGCGCCGCTTCAAAGTTTTCATCGGCCGGGCGTCCGCCTTCACTGGTTAAGTCTTTATCAAAGACAAATCCGCCCGGTAGTGCCCAGACTCCATGGTATGGCCGATTTGGATTTGAACGTTTAATCAACAACACTTCCAATCCCTTATCGGCACAGCCAGATAGCCTGAATGGAATAATGTCGACAGATACGATCATGGTTGGGTCCTAATATTGATTTGTAAGTAATCTAGCGCATAACAAGTGGTCAATCAATGGGTAAGTAACGAGTTGTTAGAAACGTTTTTGGTAGTGTTCGTAATACGGTTTGAGCATAAATTTAAGGATGACTCTGACTTATTCACAATGCTTGCTCGAATTCTAGACAAAAAAACCTTATAAAAATGAGTGGTTAGTAACAAAAGTTGACAAACTATAGATGGGTGTTTATTGTTTACGCAAATTAGTTAGTAACAAAAAGTTATATACCCAGGAAGGGCATGTAGAAGGGCACCTAATGACCACCAAACTATTTTCTTCCCGCATCATTCAAAGCGCTTTGGATTTCGATGTCTACAAAGTCAATATGATGAGTGCTGTAACAGCGCTTTACCCTGATGCGATGGTGTCATATAAGTTTATCGTGCGCAGTGAGGAAGACCTCTCTGAGCTTTTGCCCGAGGTAAAAGCCGAAGTCCTTAAACTGCAAGATATTCAATTTACGCAAGAAGAAATTGAATATATTAAGCGTGTCGCGCCTTACCTGAATCCTGACTTTGTTGATGCACTGCGCCATTTCCGTTTCAACCCACAAAGTGATGTCTCTTTCCATAACAAAGCCATGGCTGATGGCTCAAGCCAGTTAAGAATTACTATTAACGGTTTGTGGCGAGATACCATCTTGTACGAAACGATCATCATGAGCATCGTGTCTGAAGTTCGTAGCCGTCAGCGTTGGTCAGATATCCCTGTTGTGCAATTTACCACTGTTTTAGAAGAGAAAATTCGGCACCTAAAGTCGGAACTAAAACGTCGTAACATCACTAACTTTAAATTTTCTGACATGTCGACGCGTCGACGTTTTTCCTTCCAAGCTCAGCGCACTATGCTGGAATATTTGTGCCAGGAAGTGCCGGAATGTTTGACAGGAACAAGCAACTATCACTTAGCAAAAGAGCTGAATTTGACGCCTATCGGCACCGTTGCTCATGAATGGTTTATGGGACACCAAGCTCTGGTGAATGTGCGAGATTCGCAAAAAGTGGCGTTGCAACGTTGGCAAAAAATGTTTAATGGTGCACTAGGTATTGCGTTAACCGATACGATTGGTATCGATGCTTTCCTTAAAGACTTTGATGAAGAACTAAGTAATGCGTACTTCGGTGTACGTCACGATAGTGGTTGCCCTTATAGCTGGGGTGAAAAAATGATTGCACACTACCAGTCGCTGAATATAGACCCATTAACAAAAACATTGGTGTTTACCGACGGACTTAACTTCGAACAAGCGTTAGATATTTGCGAGTATTTCCAAGGACGTATTCAGGTGAGTTTTGGTATCGGTACTTTTCTTGCCAATGATATGGGTGATTATGTCAATAAAGATGGTGAAGCCTACCAGCCACTTTCTATCGTGATAAAAATGGTCACGTGCAATGGTTCACCGGTCGCCAAAATCAGTGACGAACCTGAGAAAGCCATGTGTGAAGATATCTTCTTTTTGATGAATCTCAAGCGCCGCTTTGAACAACCTCTTGATTTAAATGAGTGTCGTAAAATGATCGATCGTTTAGAAACTGAAGGTCAAAATTATCTCATCGACGCGTAGGCGTTATCCTCTCTCCATGATAAGCACCCTCAATCGTTACGACAAATTTATATAGGTAAACGTGGAGGGTGATTTCGTTATAGTAATATACAGAAGTAACCAGATACAGCGCAGGAAAGCACTCAAAAGTTGATGTGTTATCTGCCTTTGATTGGTGTAAATCGATACGTTACAGCATCGTGGACGGTGTATCTCATCCGACACTAAACTCAGTCTAATCACGTAGTTTATTCCCACGTACCATGAGCTCACTCGGGTATAGACGTCTATCTGCTTTTATGACTTTGGGCTTCACGTAGTTGCTTGAATCAGGAGTCAAAATGAACCTAGTAGTACATTTGCAAAAGAAAGCGATCCGAAAATATGGCTATGAGATGGCCACTCGCCAAGCATGGAAGTGTGGTATCAAGGCAAATCTTGTAAAGCGCGTGATTGGCCTTTTTAAAGGACAAATTGTTTGTGTGGTTGAAGGTTGCCGAGCAGAGTTTTCTTCTCCTCTTAATAACCCCCTTCACGAAGATGACAAGCAGGGGCGATATGTGTTTGTTGGCGGTGTATGCTGGGAACCAAATAACATTATAGCGCCTGGTTTCCCTGATTTTATGTTTATGCACGTGCGTAATCTAAGCCACCGTCATAAGTATTTAACGGATGACGAACTATTTTTGAGCTTGGCTTAAAAATAAATCTCATAGACTAGTCCAGCCCAATCATAATCAGTAGTGATACAGTTTTAGCTCTGTTGACATTCTGCTGAGTGTTTCTTGACGTACCTCTTATAAAACAGTGTTTCTTTACTTGTTAATAACAGAGGGTTTGTTTTCGTCTGATATGATTTCCCTTTTGCGATTTACCATAACGCTCATCAAAGCAAACCATACTGGGATGTAAATCATGAATATGAAATCTATCGCAATTGCAACGGCAGTTGTTGCTGTACTAGCAGGCTGTAAAGACAAAACGCCACCAGCTCCAACTCAAGCAAACATTACTTTGGTTGAAGCGGTGACTGAAACGGTGAAAAAGCCGCACCAAGTATGTAAAGACGTGGTAGTAACCGAGCAAGTTGCCCCTGCGGATGACAATAAAATTATTGGTACGGTTGGTGGCGCAGCAGCTGGAGCAGCGCTGGGCAACCAAATCGGTGGTGGCTCAGGTAAAGTGATTGCAACTGCAGCTGGTACGATTGCTGGTGCACTGACAGGTCGTAAGATCCAGGAGAATGTGCAAAAAGGTGATGTAGTAACAACGACGAAAAAACAGTGTCATACAGAATATACGACATCTGATAAAGTAGTGGGTTACGACGTCACTTACGAAGTTTCAGGTGCACCAACGACGGTTCGTTTGGCGAGCAAGCCAGCGACAAAAACGTTCCCAATTCAAGATGGTAACGTTGTTCTACCACAATAGTTAGCGACTTAACCGAAGCGATTAACAAGCCCTTTTATCTTTGAGATGAAAGGGCTTTTTCACACAAGCGGCGTTTTCATCTGTTTTCCTATTGGAATGTGCGGCCAGAAATACCCGTTAATTTCCGTGTTCGAT
The DNA here is from genome assembly GCF_033338975.1 of Vibrio sp. Vb0349. Taxonomy (NCBI): domain Bacteria; kingdom Pseudomonadati; phylum Pseudomonadota; class Gammaproteobacteria; order Vibrionales; family Vibrionaceae; genus Vibrio; species Vibrio sp. Vb0349. Next base: position 167,750 of record NZ_JAWOTS010000005.1, read on the forward strand.
ACAATCACTTTTCTAAAAGTACGAACGGAAAAAACATGGAAGATTTTTACCTGACCGAGCACGGTTTGGCTGGTTATTTCGAAGCGCAATGGTTCGACAAGTTCATTGAGGATCAACAGATTGAGATGATAACCAGTCGCTCAAAACAAGTCCCACTTTCTTTTTTTGTCATCACCTCACTGCTCCCAAGTTGCTGATTTTATTGCGCAAGCGGTAATCGAAAGCAGCGTTCAGCCGTATTCCCTACTTGAGGTTGGGGCGGCGCTGGGAAGAAATTATTATGAGCTAGTGCAACGCTTACCTAACCTTAAAGAAGCGACGCTTGTGGAGCCTTCAAATAGGTTAATGGATGGCTTGAAGCAACTATTAATAGAAGAACAGCGCGTCGGGCTTACTTACCTTCACGATGTGAACACCTTAAACACTTTAGAGGTAGAGAATAGAGGTATCGTACAGAAATGTGCTCATGTTGATTTGACGCTAATTAACCAGCCTTTTGAGCTCGATACTCTCCAATCTCGCTTTGATTTAGTCGTATGTTTAAATGTGATTGATCAATGTGAGTCGCCACTTAGCGTGATCAATGCTCTAAAAAAAACCACCAATGTGGGTGGGCTGATCGTTGTCTCTTGCACTTATCAGTGGAACGCGAAACACATCAAAAATAAAGAAGAGGCGGTTGATGATATCAAAGAATACTTTGCTGAAGGCTGGCGTCTAGTGTCGGAAGCCGAGCATGAATATCGCATCCGGTTTAATGATCGCTTTGCAAGGCAGTTTTTATCTCACGTAGTCGCTTACGTAAAAACCGATTAGAGCCACATAAAAAAACCGAGCACTTACGGCTCGGTTTTTTAGTCTTTGGGTTAGAGCACAACTTTAAGTAACGTGCGCTTCTTGTTGCTCTTGCAACTTTTTCTTGCGACGCTCTCGTTTAGAAAGCCAAACCAGAGGCACAACAATCATAATGGTTCCTATTGCCATAAATATATCAGGCACTTCTCCAAACCAAATCAATCCCACAAACACGGCACCAATTAAGCCACTGTATTCAGCGCTGGCAATTTTGTTGCTATCGATCGAGCGGTAAGCGATGACACATGTTGCTGCATAAATCATGATGAACAAACTTGAGCCAGCAGCAACAGGGAAAGCACTCCAGTCCCAAGGTTCTGCTTCGATCAGAACAAGCAAGAAGGCTACTGGAATACCTGCCAAGTTTGTCATCAATAACGTTTGCATCACAGACTGATTTTTTGGCAGTTTTCGAATGAGCAAGTTATTGATTGCTAAAGTAATTGCAACAACTAAAGCCGAAATCGCTGCCCAGTCGATTTGATCTGGACGAATGATGACCAACACTCCAGCAAAGCCCATGATCGCAGCCGCGACCGATTGTTTAGATAGCTGTTCGCCAAAAAATATCGCGGCAAGCGGCAGCATGATTAATGGCGCGGCGTAAAAGATCGCGTTCGCAGTTGCGAGCGGTAAAGATGAGATCGCCAAAACCATGAATATTGCACCAAGTAACCATACGTGAGCGCGAACAGCATGCCACTTAAACCCTTCAAGAAAAGGCGCATTTTTTGTTAGCAAGTAGACTGGCAGCAGGAAAAGCACCGCTGAAATTTGTCGGAAAAAGACAAATTGAAAAATAGGCACTTCATTTCCGACACTTTTAATTAAAGAGTCTGAAAGCACCGCAATGAGATTTCCAACAATTAATAGCAGCATCGCTGCTCCGACCGATGTAACTTTCACTTTTTCCTCTCCTCTTTCTTTGCCAAAGAGTAGGTGATGTCATAGGATGAAGTGAAGTGATATTTATTAGTTTAAGCATGAGATTTTTAGATAATGAAATTGCCACCACTCAGAGCGGTTCACTGTTTTGAATCTGTTGCCAGAAACTCTAGCTTTTCGCTTGCTGCTGAAGAACTCAATGTGACGCAAAGTGCCGTTAGCCACCAGATACGATTATTAGAAGATTATTTGGGTGAATCATTATTTATCCGTCAAGGCAGAAAGCTCTCTTTGTCCGATACGGGCGCACGCTATTTAGAGGATATTAGCCCAGCAATTAGCTCAATTGCGATGGCCAGCCAAAAGGTGCGAGAAGGGGACAAAGGCAGCATACGGTTGGCGATTTATAGCTCGCTTGCCGTAAAGTGGCTTATTCCGCGTTTGTCTGATTTTAAGCGCTTACATCCAGAAATCGATCTGACACTCAATATGGTCGTTGGTGATCCTGAACAGACAGACAGCGTTGGCGATTGTTTTATCACGGTAGAGAAGCCAAAGCGAAACTACATGTCGGTAAAGTTATACGCGGAGACGTTGTATCCGGTCTGCAGCCATAAAATTTGGAAAGAGTTGCAAGATCAACCGATTCCAGAAGCGCTTTGGCGATACCCTATTTTGTCGACAGACTCAATTTATCGAGAGAGAGGAAAAGATTGGGCTGAGTGGTGCAGAGCGGGCGGTTACACCTTGCCGAAAGATGTCGATGTTCAACATTTTAGTCATATGTTGTTGGCAATAGAGGCGGCGCGTTATGATCAAGGCATCGCATTTGCGAATGATTTTATGCTCAATGAAAGAGATAAAGCGCACGATTTGGTGTACATCCCTTCTCATGGATTGGAAACCGGAGACAGCTTTTATTTTATTCATAAAAAGAGTCGAGCCAAGCAAGCGGAAATCATCAAGCTCACTAACTGGTTGAAGCAGCAATGCTTGTGAAATGACTAAATTGTCAAAATTAAGAAAGAAAGTGGCAAAGTTGTGTCTAAATATTTCATGTTTTATTGAGTTTTTATTCATTAACATCCACTTGGTTTTGAAACCAAGTGAAATGGATAGCATGGCATGCTTAAGGATGGGCAAAACACAACCTCAATAATTAACAGGCAGTGAAATACAATGTTTAAAAAAACATGGCTAATGACAGCCCTTCTAGCAACATGTTCTGTTGCAAACGCAGCTCCTTACGTTGGTGCATCTGTAGGTCAAGCATCGTTTGGTGATGTTAATGGCTCTATCAATGGTGGTGGTACTAACGCTAGCACTAAACTTAAACTTGAAGATGACTCAAGCCTTTCAGGCAAAGTATTCGGTGGTTACAAATTCAACGAATACATTTCTCTAGAAGCAGCCATTGGTGGCTACGATGCTTTAGACGGCAAAGTTGTTACTGTTGGTGATATGAAGTATCTATCGATTCAGCCAAAAGCGACTCTACCGATTGGCGATCGTTTCAATCTTTTTGCTAAAGCTGGTCTTTCTTACTTCAATGCTGAATTCAAAATTAGCAACTCTGTGATTGACGGTAGCGCAGGCCATACCACCATTTCTGACAGCACTGTAACAGGCATGTACGGTTTAGGCGCAGAGTTCGCTATTACTGAAAACTTTGCTCTACAAGTTGAATGGGAATACATGATGCCTGAGCTAGACATTGCGAAATTTGGCAATGAAAAAGTAACGGTTGATGCAGACATCAATGTGTTCTCTGTAGGTATGAGCTACCGTTTCTAAGAATACTTATTCAAGTTACCTCTTGGCTTAGTAAACGTTTTTGACTTCTGTTGGTCGAGCTGAGTCCAAGCTTTGAATTTGTTTAGATATAGCACAGGAAGTTTAGTTGCTAAGCGTCCTGTGCTATTTTTTTGCTTTGGAATAACTCTTAGGAATCTTTGTGAACGATGTCAATCTTAGGTATCTGGATCTACTGTTAAAGCACTTTGAACCTCACCAGTATCACCTTGTTACGCTTTCTGAGCTAGAAGCGGTGATTTGCACGTCGAGGCGCAATGTTTCTATTGTGATGAAAAAGCTTGCCACTTACGATTGGGTCGATTGGCAACCTGCGATTGGCCGAAGTAACGCTAGCCGTCTCAGTATTAATATTTCCCTCCAACAAGCGATGACCGAGTTTTTGGTTGAGGAGCTTGGCAGAGGAAGAATGAACTCAATAACGAAACTTATTGATTGGTTCGGTCAAACCGCGGTTAGAGCACTAACTATCGCATCTGAAAAAGTGAATCGATTGAATGAATCAAATAACGCTATTTTGATTTCTTCTTACCCTTGGGTATCCAAAATCGACCCTGCGAATACTTACCGTCACACTGAATTACACGTCGCGAAAAGCGTTTATGACGTATTGCTGACCCAAAATTCCAATGGTGGTATCGAGCCATCGTTAGCACACGAATGGAAAATGGAAGGCAAGGTAATGACGTTATGGTTGCGGCCAGGCATATATCGCCATGATGGCGAGCCCCTTAACATACAGGATGTGGTTTGGAGTATAGAAAGACTCAGGGAGATAAAAGGACCAGTTCACGAGCTCTGGCAATGCATTGATAGCGTGGTTGCAGAAACATCTAACTGCTTAAAAATTATATTGAAGCATCCGAACAAGTTGTTTCCATACATGCTAGCAACTCCTCATGCGTCTATTCTGTGTCGAGATGTCGTCTCTTTCGGTTCTAGTTATTCCTACCACATAGGGACTGGACCATTTAAAATCAGCGGCTGGAACCAGGAGAGTATGACTCTTGAAGCGCACAAAGAGTATTTTTCAGCACGCGCATTGTTAGATCAAATAACGCTGTCTCATGGTGATGTTAAAACCTTAAATATGTTGAGCTTTAACCAAAGCTCCGATCACGTTGAAGTGGAAAAAATTAGCGCATTTTCATATCTGACCTACCGCGAACGCGTGGAATCCCAACTCACAAAAGAGACTTGGTATCAACTCGCTGATTACATCCATGTGCAAAAGCGAATTTATGATGCGCCAAGTGCCGTTGACAGCATTCAGTTAGAGACTCATGAGCAAGATTTATCAATAACAGATGGTGGTGTGATACCTAAACTGAAAGGTAAAGTGGTATTAGCTGAACCTGTTTGGACGATACCGAGTCTAATTCGCCATTCCGAATGGTTGCACAGTGTGATTCGTGCAACGGGATTGGAGTTGGAGATCGTCGTTATTGATGACATTAGTTTTCCTGAGGTAGTGTCTCACCAAGCAGATTTGCTCTTCATTGAGGAAGTCATGGAAGCACCATTTGAATATGGCATCTTCGAATGGCTGTCGATAGCAACTGGACTGCGTTTTAGTTTTGATCAAAGCCAGATGTTAAGCCACAGAGAAAAGGTTCGCAGGGCGATGGCAGATGATCACTCGCTACAGTCTTTATTAAACCTAGAGAAAGCGCTGCGCGATCAGTACCTATATTTGCCTTTGTTTGTTGGCTACGAAGAAGTGACAAAAACACAGCAAGTGCGAGGTGTGCAGGTGAAGAATACAGGCTATAGCGATTTACATAGGTTATGGATTGCTCATTCACACTAGAGTCTGTGTTCAAGATTATGCAAATGTCCAACGCATAAAGCCATCGAAATGATGGCTTTATAAGGGCGTGTCGGATTAGAAGTTGTACGACACACTTGCGCCAACAACCCATTGGTTTGCACTATCAACGATAGAAGAGTCGCTGATACCGCTGCCTAGGCGCGTGTATTGTGTCATTTGGCTTACTTGCCAGTTGTCGTTGATTGGCATAACAAGTTTGTAGCCAACACCATAGCTTACCGTTGAATCACCTTTGTATGCTTTGCGGTTTGCGTTTGCTTCGCGTTGTTTTACACCAAAGTAGTAATCTACGTAGTCTTCACTTTGATAAGTTAGGTTAGCAAAAGGAACAAAATCAACACTACCGAATTTCATGATGTGGAAGTAAGTCGCGCCCGCTAAGTAACCTTTGTAAGCACCACTGATATCGTGCTGAAGGTATGTAGAAATGACGTTGTTTTGATCCAGTGTAAAGTCTGCGTTTAAACCTAGATCGACGGCGAAACGGCGTTTATCTGTGCCTTTCAGGCTTTTCGCTGTATCACCGTCGCGCATTACACCACTACCTACAAGGTAGGCACTCATGTTGATTAACTCATTGGTGTTACCGAAGAAGCGGTAGTTAATGCCACTTAGGTCGGCATTAAAGTCGTCACCATGGTAACCACCGTTGAGAATTGGTGCTGTATTATGCTTTTGATCTTTGAAAAGATCGCTGCCTTGAGCCACACCAGCTTCTACGTTCCAACCGCCTTCGTTGTTGTAGATGTTACCGTTACGAATGTAAGTATCGCCAGCGAAAGCTGAGCCAGCAGCTGTCAGAGTAAGTAGTGCAATTAATGTTTTTTTCATCATTTTTCCGAGTTGTTCTGTTTTGTTTTGAACACTGTACAAAATGACGTTGTAAGCATCTATCGGCAAAGCGTATGGAAATGTAATGAACAATCAGGGTAAGAAGCAGAATGTTGCTTCAGAATAGAAAGGTTGCTGGAATAGCTTTCGTTAAAATAACGAAAAATCCGAGCTGGGGTGGCTCGGATTTGGGGTATTTATCAGGTATTGATACTAACTTCTTACTGTTTCGTTAAGTTGTATAGTGGTGCTAGGTCACCCGTTACTTTTTCGCCATTCATGTCTAGCTTCATAAGTACGTTTTCACCAACAAAGTATTGGTTTGGTGCATCTTCATTTGTCAACGTTACGATGCTGCCATTTGCGTCCCAAGTGAATTGACCTTCAGATTTTGATTGACCGTCTTCTTTGTCTTGGTAGCTTTCTTCAAGTACGTAAGTGCCATCTTGATTTAGTGTGATGGTCATATCGATACCAGCACAATCCGCGCAAGGTAGTGTTCCTTTGTAGGTGCCGTTCCAGTCCAGAGCACTTTGTGCGTTGTGTTCAGAGTCTACAAATGTCTCTTCAGTAATTACCTGTTCTTCTTCTACTGGTAACGTGTCAATTGTCTCAGTCGTAACGTCTGCACTGGTGGTGACTTCAGTTTCCGTTGCCTGAGGTACTTCAACTGCGGTTGTTTCGGCAGGTTTCTCATCTTGACAGCCTGCAAGAATGATTACCGCGCCTGTTAGTGCCAACATTGTCTTTTTCATTTTATCCCTCTTTAAATCAAGATTTTGTATGAGAGTAATAGTAGACATTTATCGAGGATTTGCGTCATCAAAAAGCAATAGAATGATCTAACTGTGTCAATAAAACCGGATATGAGCATGAAATTGTCAGGAAAATCAGAACAATGTAAATGTTGCTTTGGGTATCAAGCTTGAGCCCACAGACAAATATCTAAAAGGGGAGTGGGAGCGAGTTAATTGATAACAGCCCACATTATTGTGAGTTGTATTATCAACATCATCTAAGAAACGTTATTGAAGCTTGAGCGTGAAGTGCCTCGTTTTGTGCTTCGTTGATCAGAAAACAGCTCCGCAATAACCTGACGATTTAATTCGCCTTTCAAATTGCCGTGCTCATCGATGACGGGCAGTGAATATTCACACGACATGGCTTCAGTCAGCACTTGCTCAATGGCTAAATGTGGAGAGATGATAGGCACCTCTTCATAGATATCATCACGCCAATCTGATATATGAGTTAACTTCGCTGCGTTTAGCAATCCTTGCTGTGTTATCACGCCTTGATAGCCTGCATTGGTCTCATGGTAGGCATAATCACGTTTAACACCTTTCATTTCACTCAGCGCATCTTCAATGGTTTCAGCGCGAACACAGTACGAAGGTGGCTGCATCAGCGTTTCGACCGTCAGTGCTCGCGCTCTATTGACGTCTTTTACAAAGGCTTCAACGTACTCATCGGCAGGATGCAGTAAAATTTCGTCTGGTGAACCTTGTTGGACAAGTTCACCGTCTTTAAGAATCGCGATGCGATCGCCAAGTCGAAGCGCTTCATCTAAATCATGAGTAATGAAAATAATGGTTTTGTGCAGCTTCTGTTGCAGCTCTACCAGCTGATCTTGCATTTCGCTCCGAATCAGAGGGTCCAATGCTGAGAAAGCCTCGTCCATCAACAGTATTTCGGCGTCGGTAGCCAGTGCCCGTGCAAGGCCCACTCGCTGTTGCTGTCCACCCGATAGTTGAGCAGGATACTGGTGCTCATAACCCGTCAGTCCAACGGTTTCTAACCATTCATTTGCTTTTTCTAAGCGCGCCTCTTTATTCATTCCCTGAACTTCCAAACCATATGCGATGTTGTCGATAACAGTGCGATGAGGCAGTAAGCCAAAGCGTTGGAACACCATAGACATCTTGTGACGGCGAAACTGTTCAAGTTCTTTGTTAGAAAGTTGCATGACATCCACCCCTTCTACCAAGATCTGCCCCATGGTTGGATCGATTAATCGGTTGAAGTGGCGAATCATGGTGGATTTTCCAGAACCGGATAACCCCATAATGACAAAAATTTCACCCTTTTGAATTTGCAGGTTGATGTCTTTTAGTCCGACCGTATGGCCCGTTTCCGCTAAAACCTGCTCTTTACTATGTCCCAACTTAACGCGCTCAATCACGCTATTGGGCTTGGGGCCGAAGATTTTATACAGACCGCTGATTTCGATAAGTGGACTAGTCATGTTTTGAGTCTCCTAAATGAGCTTGAGTGCGTTTCGCATACGCTTGTGAAGCACGATCAAAAAGGATTGCTAGGGCGACAATTGCTAAACCATTGAGAAGACCAAGAGTGAAATATTGATTGGTAATAGACTTTAGAACAGGCTGACCTAAACCTTTTACCCCAATCATTGATGCGATGACCACCATTGACAGTGCCATCATGATCGTTTGGTTAATTCCCGCCATGATGGTTGGCATTGCAAGCGGAAGCTGAACCCCAAAAAGCCGTTGCCGAGTGCTGGCACCAAATGCGGTTGCGGCTTCCAATACTTCTTTATCAACTAGACGAATGCCCAAATTGGTTAAACGAATAACCGGTGGAATCGCGTAGATCACTACTGCGATAAGGCCAGGAATTTTCCCGATGCCCAATAACATCACAACTGGAATGAGATACACAAATGCCGGCATGGTTTGCATGACGTCGAGTAATGGTGTTACCACCGACTGAATGCGATTAGAGCGCGCCATAGCGATGCCGATAGGCATACCAAGTGCTATGGCAAGCATAGTACATACAGTGATGATACTGAGCGTGCGCATAGTGTCTTCCCACATTCCAAAATAGCCAATCAGAATCAGCGAACCAAAACATGCAGCGGCCAGTTTCCAAGAGCGGCTGGCGGCATAAACGAGAGTGGTGCAGACACCTAAAATAATGAACCAAGGTGTAGAAATCAGAAGTTTTTCAAACCAGACAAGAAAAGCAAGGAGCGGATCAAACAGAGACTCAATGAGTTCACCATACTCGCGAGAGAAATCTCTATAGGCGCCGTCGAGTGTTTTGCGAATCGCCCTGAGATCAGAGGCATCCATTTCCGGGAATTCGCTGAGCCAATTTGAGTCAGACATATGTACTTCCTTTTTCTGATATACCTAAGCGCTCTCAAGAAACTTAATTTGGCAAGAAGAGTAGGGCACCTAGGCCAAGTAATGGTCGTTCGACAGGTTCTGTATCGAAAGTATTACCCTTTAAGCTCAGGCCAATGTCGTCAAACTTCTCTTTTTCGTTCCTTAGGTATACATCCTTTTAAATAAAACAATCATTAGTGTTCAAACTAATGATTTGCTTGGATTATAGTTTTTCTTCTTCAATAAAATGAACACATTAGCGTGTATTTGTATGAAAAATCTGCGCAAACTAACGTTTTTATTATCCGGTTAATTAGAATTGATCTTTTTGTTCGTTTGTCATCAAAATTCCTAAATTATTAGATGTCTAATTAATGCTGATGTATTACGTATTTGTCGTGTTGATTTTTGCAAACTTAGTTTATTGGCATATGCTAAAAATGTTATTGGCATATGCCAGTTTAAGGCGTAATTTGACTCTGTGTTTTTGAGGGACAATGATGGCAAGACCAAAGATAGAAAGACGAATATGCGGACGTGCGGCTCACCACTGCTTTAAGCCCAATGGCATTCCATTTAATCAGTTGGAGCAAGTCGCCATATTACCAGAAGAGTTAGAAGCGCTACGTTTAGCCGACTTAGAGGGGCTTAGCCAGCAGCAAGCTGCGGAGCAGATGGGCGTTTCTAGACAAACTTTTGGTAACACAGTAAAAAGTGCAAGATTGAAAGTCGCAAAAAGTTTAGTTGAAGGTCATGCATTAGTTTTTCCGAATGAGGAGTCAAACTTATGATTTATGCTATTCCTAATGATGGTGAGCGGGTGGCAAACCACTTTGTAAAAGCACCATACATCGCTATTTATTCTGATACTGACGGTATGCTAAAAAACTTAGCGAACATTGCTTCTATGCCACAAGCGGGTTGCAATGCGAAGTCTCAGTTGATTCAGTCTCTACAAGGGTACAATGTGGATGCTGTTCTTGTGCGAAATATTGGTGAACGTGTATTGGCAAAGCTACTTAGCAGTGGCACGCCAGTATTTAGGCTGTCTACTCGTAGTTCCTTGGAAGATGTGCTTGCGGTTCCAAGAGAGCCTTTGATTGAGCCCTCTCAAGGACGCCCATCAAACAATCATAAGAAAAGTGTTCACCAACAAAAAGGCGGCTGCGGCTCCTGTGGTTGTGGTGGCCAAAAATCAAAACCCTCCTTGTTGGCAAGACCTAAAGCGCTACTCAAAGCAACATCTAGCCCTGCTATACTTAAGCTAGAGTCGATGGCTAATAAGGCAGGTTAATATGGTTTGGTTATTTACCTTTCTTGGTTTTCTCGCAATCATTTTGTTGATGTCACTTGGCGTCATTTTTCACAACAAGCGCATTCAAGGGAGTTGTGGTGGTTTGAATAATGTCGGCGTTGACAAGGTGTGCAATTGTGAAACCTCATGCGCAGAACCTGAAAGGCGTTTATATCAAATCTCAGAGCCTAACTCATCACCTGAGCGCTAAGGCTTTTGGCCCATTGCGGCAAGGTTTGCCGAAACCAGTCCAAATATTTGCTGGTCTGCGGATTCTCTCTGGAGACCAGTATGTTGACTACCTCGACAACGATCCACGCTTTTGCTAGTCCGATATCGCGCGCCAATTCTGTTGTTTCACCTTTCTCTGCGCACTCTATATACTTGCCTGCTACGTTCAAGTAATCATCAAATGTGCCCATGCCCTCGATGAGCGGCGCTAAATCTATCGCGACATGCCCTGTAGAAAAGCGTTCCCAGTCGAACAGCACTAGCTCGCCATTTTCGCGCTGTCCCCAGTTTCCAGCATTCGAGTCTCCGGAGATCAAGTTCTGTCCATCGAAAAGATGCGCCGATCGTTGTTGGAGGTTGTGGAAGAACTGCTCTGTCTCTGAGCCCAGTTCAAGTGTAGCGAGTGCTTGTTGAGTCGCTTGTGGTGTCCACTGGTGGCGGTGATAAACACCATTTGATGTTGGTGGAAGTTGGTGCAGTTTGACGAGTTGTGCAATGACTCGATCATCTTCAAGTAAGAATGCTTGCTCGACTGCGTGGGGAACGTATTCAATGTGCAGAACGTTTTTCTGGTCGTCGAATTGAATCAAGCGCGGTACGTGTATTCCAAGCGCGTTAAACTGTTCGGCATAGCGTTGATAAAACGCGACTTCTATTTGAGTAGGGTTACGTTTTTCTATTACTTGGACGCCATCTTTTTCGATGAGAAAAACTTTGGCACTGCCCATTTGGTTGAGTTCTTGCTGCGACACCGGACTTCCTGTCTTCATGTAGAGAGAGCTCACCTTAATCGCTGCACTCACGTTTGCCAATAGCCACGACAAAGTGCCTCAAAAATATTAAATGCAACTGTTTAAATATGATTTTGTCGTTGGTGTCTAAATTTTACACAGTTACGCCTGTACTCCGATAAATTCGTTCTACGCTTACTATTCGTCTTAATAAAGGAGAACCAAAATGGCTGTAATGAAGCAGGATATTCCAAATCGTGTAACGGTTTACCATGACAATATCGATCAAGAACAAGAGCTGAAAAATGCGATGCTGCCAGAGAAACCGCGCTACTTTAACGGTGCTCCGACTTACAAAGCGAACAGCATCGAAGAGTTTGAAAGCAAAATCAGTCAGATAGGTTTGTCTCTCGATAAATAATTTTTCTTTTACCTAAAAGCGCCCTCAAAATGAGGGCGCTTTTTTATTTGTATGATTGATTTGAATCGTAGGGAATTAACCTTGTTGTGCACTGCCTTGGCAGACTTGCTTCTGCACTGCTGGTGGCGCGGGCTCGTAATGGCTTAAGGTCATACTAAAGCTGCCTTCGCCACCGGTGATGGAGCGTAATCGACGAGCGTAATCTTGCAGCTCGTTTACTGGTGACTTGGCTCTGAGTAAGGTGAAGCTGCTGTCGATTGGCTCGGTGCCTTCGATTAAGCCTCGGTTTCCAGATAAATCTCCAGAAACATCGCCAACGTTCGCGGTTGGGATGTGCAGTTCCATCTGGACAATGGGTTCTAGCACAATAGGATCTGCGTTGTTAATCGCATCTAAAAAGGCTTTCTTACCTGCGATGACAAATGCAATTTCTTTCGAATCGACGGAGTGATATTTACCGTCATAAACGGTGACTTCCACATCCTTAATTGGGTTGCCAGAAATCGCGCCTTCCTCTAACGCTTGCAAAATACCTTTTTCAACAGCAGGAATGAGCGCGGTTGGAATGGCGCCACCCACCACTTTGTTGATGAACTTAAATCCGGCGCCACGCTCGAGTGGACGAACCTTCAATTGCACTTCACCAAACTGGCCTGCACCGCCACTTTGTTTTTTGTGTCGATAATGCCCTTCGGCAGGTTTGGTGATGGTTTCAAAGTACTCGACGCTTGGTTGGCAGGTTTCGACGTCCAGTTTGTACACGTTCGCCATCTTTTCTAATGCGACTTTGAGGTGAAACTCCCCTTGTCCGCTGATGATGGTTTCGTTGGTGCGAGCGCGATGTTCGATGCGCAGCGAAGGATCTTCACTGGCGATTTTATTCAGCACATCTCCTAATTTTTGCTCATCTCCACGCTTAAGAGGCTTCAAGCACAAAGAATACATGGAGTCAGGAAGGTCCAACGTTTTGAGTTGAACTCCATCTTCTTCGTGAGAGTCATGAACGATTGAATCGAATTCGAGATCATCCACTTTGGCTAAAACGCAGAAGTCGCCTGCAAGCGCGCGAGGGATCTCGGTTCTATCTTTGCCCTGCAGTTGATATAAGTGCCCAACTTTAAATGCCTTGTTGCTTTCGCCAATATAAAGCTGGCTGCCCGCATTGATTTCACCCTGATACACACGTAAGTAGGCAAGTTTTCCCATATATGGGTCGACGCTGACTTTGTACACGTGTGCGACGGTGTGCTCTAAGGTTTCGCAATTTACTTTGATTTTTTTGCCGTTCTTTTCCAGTAGAGGAGGGTTACCCTCGTTTGGCATGGGCATGATCTCCGCCAAGGTGCGCAGCAGCAACTCGACGCCCGCGCCGGTTTGTGCTGAGACAAAACAGACCGGAATCACATGTCCAGTTCTCAGTGCTTCTTCAAACGGATCATGCAGTTGCTCTGCGGTGAGTTCGGAGCCTTGTTCCAGATACAGTTCCATCAGTTCTTCATCGACTTCGATGACTTGGTCAATTAAGGTCTCATGAGCTTCATCTACCGTTGCAAGTAAGGTTTCTCGTCCCAATTCTGGTTCGAAATAGCAGTCAACTACAGATTCCCCGTCAGCCGAAGGTAAGTTGATCGGCAAGCAGTGGTCACCAAAATGCTCAACGATGTTCTCCATCAATCTTTCTAACTGATTACCGTGGTTATCGAGCTTATTGATAATGATCATCTGACATTTTTGCTGCTCTTTAGCAAAGGTGAATAAGCGATCGGAAGTTTGGTTAAGTGGGGTTTGAGGGGCGATGACAAGGGCAGATGTTTCAACGGCAGGAAAAACGCTGATAGTACGGCCAAGTAACTCGTTTTGTCCCGGAGTGTCGATGATATTGAGCCGGTGTTTATTCCAGCGCAGTGCGACTGGCGTTGCTTCAATACTGTGTTGATATTGGATGGATTGAGGGTCGAAGTCGGTAACAGTATCGCCTTTTTCTACGCTGCCTAAATGGTGGGTGGCATCGCAGGTGAAGAGCAGTTTTTCTATCAGTGTGGTTTTACCGGTGCCGGTTTGACCGACAAAAGCGATATTGCGTATTTTATTGATAGGCATAGAGCCTCCTTGCAAGATGGCGTGAAAAACCTACGAATTGCTAGGAAGTGGGTTGTTATAGAAACCCACGCACTGCATTGGAGTAGGGCGGGATTACCGCCTATTCGTTTTCCACGTCATTTTCCGGATGACTCGATGCATAAGATCACCTTCTTGGACTACTGGAATCTTAGCATGCCTCAATAACCATATAATTTATGTGACTTATTTCATGATGGGGCTGATTGTTTTTTTATCGAGATCATAAACTCAGAGGTTCTGACTTTTGGAGTAAAACCTCAGGATTGTTTAGGCTATTTGGAAAGAACGATTTCGCCGTCGCGATAAACCAAGCTTGGCGTTACATCTTGTCCTAGTAACACCGGGCCATCAAGATCGACAACGCTCGCCTGAGCAGCAATGGGTAACGCGGCTCGCATCGCCAGCGACGTCCCCAACATACAACCGGACATGAGGCTAAAACCGAGTTTTTGGGCGTCGTCGGCTAATAATAGTGCTTCAGTGAGCCCGCCAGTTTTATCTAGCTTAATGTTCACCATCTCGTATTTGCCAAGCAGTTGATGCAATTGCTCTCTGGTGTGACAACTTTCATCGGCGCAAAGTGGAATGGGGTGTGGAATGCTGGCGAGTACGTCGTCGCAGTCTTGTGGCAACGGTTGCTCGATCATGGTGATATTAAACGGTTCGAGTTGAGCAAATACCGTCGCGAGGTCGAGGTTTTGCCACGCTTCATTCGCATCTAAGACAATTTGTGCGTGCGGCGCGGCATCGCGTACTGCTGCAACGCGCTCAATCACGTTTTCACCATCCAGTTTTACCTTTAGCAGTTTTGCGCCTTGGCTAAGGTAAGCTTGTGCCTGTTTTGCCATCGCTTGCGGCGTGTCGATAGAAACCGTCATCGCCGTCACAATCGCCTCGGGTAACGTAAAGAGGTCGTGAACCTGCTGCTTTTGGCTCAAAAGCGCGTGAAGATGCCAAAGGGCGCAATCCAATGCATTTCTTGCCGCCCCTGCGGGTAATAACGATTGAAGCTGGCTTTTGAGAACCATGACATCAGCTTCGCCTTTGGCATACAAACTTTGCAGTTCATGCGCGGCGTGAGAAATCGCCTTAATCACCGATTCAACCGATTCACCATAACGAGGGTATGGCGTGCATTCACCTTGGGCGGTCATGCCTCGATGTTCAATTGTCACGCGGACTACGTGGCACTCTGTCCGACTGCCGCGAGAGATGCGAAATGGTGTCGCCATGGCAAGCGTGACAGGTTCTACATGAATTTTCATCTCACTAGTTTTCCCTAAACCACAGTTATTTTCTAAACCGTAAATGTTTCTTAAATCGTAAGGAGCCTATCTGCAACCGCATCAACGCCAAAACGTACAGGGTCGGTGACGGGCACTTGGTATTTGTCGCTCCAATCCTGGCATAACTGGGCTGCATCTTCTTCGCTGAGCGCAGAAGTGTTTAAGCAAATACCCACTAATTGAGCGTTTGGATTTGTTAGGCGAGCAGCGGCCAGATTCGCTTCTATCGTTTGTTCAATGGTTGGCAAGCTCACATGTGGTAAGTTCCGGATGTGTGGTCGACCAATCTCATGGCACAGTATCAGAGCGTCAGCTTGTGCGCCGTGAAGTAAGCCCAAACTTACGCCAGCAAACGAAGGGTTAAACAATGAACCTTGCCCTTCGATGATATCCCAATCGTGATCGGTGAACTCAGGGCTGATCGCTTCTACTGCGCCGGAGATAAAATCGGCAACTACAGCATCAATCGAAATGCCACTGCCTGCGATGAGAATTCCGGTTTGACCCGTTGCTTTGAACTCTGCACGACAGTTTTTACGCTTCAATGCATGCTCAATGGCAAGGGCAGAGTACATTTTGCCAACGGAGCAATCTGTCCCTACAGTAAGTACTCGCTTGCCTGCGCGAGCTTTGCCATTGCCGACCTTGAGCGGGGCATCATAATGGCGAACATCATACAGTTTGGTTAATCCGCGTTGTTCTAGATCGGCAAGGGGAGCAAATTCCGCCAAACGTTGGTGCATGCCCGATGCAATTTCAAATCCCATCTCTGCCGCTTCAAGTAAGGTTGCTTGCCAAGCTTCGGGAATGACGCCTCCTGGATTTGCAGTGCCAAGCACCAGCGTTTTTGCTCCTTGCTGCTGCGCTTGTTGTAGTGTCATGTCGGTTAAACCAAGCGATACGGTTTCTGGCGTCAGGCGGATTTGGCCAAGACAAATCTCAGGTCGCCATTGATATATGCCACGCGCGGTTTTTGCTGCGAGTGGATCGGTTACATCGCCAAGAAAAAGTAGGTAAGGTTGAGCAATTTGCATGATGGTTCCCTTCGTCATCGTTATTGCTCATTAATGTAGCCAGACTGATTTAGGAAACCGAATGCTTATTTGTTAGGCAGGTATAACTTCAGGTTATACCTTTAAACCATCTGTTGTTTTAGGGCGGTAATAAATTGCTTTGTCGCAATGGATTGAGGTGTGTGCTCTGCGAATAAAATAGAGACAGAGAAGGACATATTTGGCTCCAAAGCATGCACGGAAACGGCATCATCTTGGCGATATTGTTTGGTGGTCCAAGGGTCTACAATCGCGAATCCTGCTTCGTTTTTCACCAGTTCAGCCGCAGCGGAGTAGCTGCGGACGGTAATGGCATGTTGATAATGCTCGTCACGCGCTGATAAGGTTTGATGCAGCAATAAGCCCAGAGGGTCTCGGCTATCTAAACCGATAATGGGTAAATCGTGACTGATGAGTTCTTCTAAAATGACGGTTTTTTCTGCGGGTATCGCTGCGCTTTTAGGAGCGATCAGTGCTAAGTTTTCTTTCAATAACACGTGCCCCATGATCGCTGGTGGTGTTTCTTCACCGAACGCAATGGCGACATCCAGTTCATGTTTCAGTAATCCTGAGCACAGCTCATCGCGATTGGCCGTTAAGAGCTCAAAGGAGATGCTGTGCTCTTTCGACAACAACGCGACAGTCGGCGCTAACAAGTGTGCGGCCAAAACAGGCGGAGCACCAACTCGTAAATGTTGAGTTCCCTGTTTGACTTTGTTGGTCAGAGAGCGAAATTGTCCGAGTTGTTGATAGACTTTTTCAGCCTCTGGCAATAAGGCTTTGGCTTCTTGAGTGGGAACGAGACGGCCCTTTACACGCTCAAATAAAGCGAAGCTCAGTTGTTGTTCTGTATGGGCGAGAACTCGAGTGACATTAGGTTGGGAAACGTGCAGTAAGCGAGCCGCGCCTGACACCGTTCCTGCTTGCATAATGGCGTAAAAGACTTCTAATTGCCTTAAGTTCACTGAGATTTCCCTCTGCTCATGTTGGTCACCTCAGAATACCCAACCTTGCTGATAAGCGATAGAGGTAAAAGTGCTGGCGTAAAAAATAGGAAGACGATGTTGGTTGCCTTCCTATCTCGCTTTTTCAATTTCTCAACTTCTCAATTTCTATGCTTCACTTTGCTGCTGCATGAAGGGGCAGGTCGTTAAACGGCTCGACGTCTCGGCTGAGTAATCCCATTAAAATCACTGCTAACACCATGACAGCAGCTGCGATTGCAAAACCGTATTGTGTTAGTTCGTAATGACTCAATATTGCAATCAGGACGTAACTGAGAGATTGAATGGTGGTGGCAAACATGCTGATGCCGCCATCGACGCGACCTCGTTGATGAACCGCTACGGTGTGATGCATCCAGTTGACTCTCGCAATGCGATTTAGCGCGTTAAATACGCCAAACAGCGCCGTAAACAACAAGATGATATGCGGGCTCATCGTAAAACTCATCCCGATAAGCGCAAAAGAGACCATAACCATCGAAGCGAACATAATGTGGCTATGGGAGGCACGGTTTAGCACTTTGGTGACAATAAAGCCGGTTAGCAACGAGCCGAGGCCAAAACTGATGTTGAACCCTGCAAACCAATCGCCAGAGATGCCTTGTTCAGAAAACCAAATCGGCACCAGTTTGCTCAAATACGTCAATGCAGGATAAGAGAGGCAAGAGAGCAGAATAAAGCCATAAAATCGGGGTTCGAGACGGAATATTTGTTTGCTCTCTTTGAGTTGCGCGATGAAAGCAACGGATTTTGATGCCCTTAATTGTTGAGTATAAGGCGTCAGAATATAGAACATCGCTGCTAACGCAGAGGCGCTGGCCGCAAACAAAGCAAACTCTTTCATGCCCCACACTTCAAGCAAAACAATACCCAACGCGCCAGCTCCGAGGGTCGTGGATTGCATTACAATTTCTTGCTGACCCGAAATTTTCGCATACTCATGGTGCTGATAATTTTCTTGGGTGAAGGCATTGTTGGTCGTCCATGCAAAATTACTCGAAACCCAATACACCAATTGCGCAAAAGCCAGCAACCAGTGTGACTCAAACCCTAACCAATAAGCAATGAACACCACCAAAGCCATACCCGATTGAAACCATTGATTGAGCACGAGTAGTACTTTGCGTGAATGTCGGTCAATTAAAGTGGAAAAGAAAGGCGTTGCTAGAAAAGAAATCGCGGTGCAGCTCAGAGAAACTAAAGCTACGAAAGTGCCCATGTTAGGTTCGGAAAGCATGACCCATGGCAGCGCCATCATGAATAAGCCAGAGGAGATACTGTCGAAGAAGCGGCCAGCTAAGTACGGCTGAGTTTTATTTTTCATTATGTTTGCCTCTAACTCCCGATGGATTTCAAAAGGTTGATGTCCAACTGTCTTGTGGTTAACAACCAAGTCGTTCGCGCTGAACACATTATCTTGAGATCGCCGGGGTTTAGCGTTAATTAAGATGGTGCAACTTTAAAACCTCAAGTAAACTTGAGGTAAAGCATTTTTTTAACAAAATTGATACGCAGGGAGTCAAGGATGGAAATCAGCGTAGGAGAAGTGGCAAAACGTTCTGGAGTGAAAGTATCTGCCCTACATTTTTACGAGCAAAAAGGACTGATTTCGAGCTGGAGAAATCAAGGTAATCAGCGTCGCTACCATCGCAGTGTGTTGCGCCGTGTTGCGGTGATCAAAGCAGCGCAGCAAGTTGGGTTGTCGTTAGAAGAAATTAAACATGCGTTAGATGAACTGCCGAAACACCAAGCCCCTAACAAAGCGCAATGGGAAGAAATGGCAAGCCATTGGCATGAACAGTTAGAACAAAAGATTCAAAAACTTAAAGCGTTGCAAAACGATTTAGGCGGATGCATTGGCTGCGGGTGCTTGTCGTTAGAAACCTGCGCACTGCGAAACCCTGAAGATGTATTAGGGAAAGACCACTCGGGGTCGAACTTAACGTTAGAAGAAGAGTAGCGATTATCTCTATTCTTTGTCGAAACTGTCGACTACGATCGCGCCCATCGAAGCAGGCATTGTGATGACGATAACGCGCTTTATCGCAACCAAAGGCTCATTCATGAGTGGCAGCTTATCAAGACAGAAAAGAACTAACGCTACCACAACGGCCGCAATGAGGTACGCGATAACCACACGAAAAATAAAGATGGATACGCGATTCTTGATGTGGCTTTGAAACACGCTTTGATACGCGAAAAAACTGAGGAAAATGACAGAAAGACTTAACAGCATGAGCAAGTTTGCCATTGGTAGGCTCTCACCCAATCGCCACGCTTCCTCCGAAAATGAGATCGGGACTGCTAGGGCAAAAGCGCCAACCAATACTTGGCTAGCGTCTTCTAGATTAAAGTGGCTGCTCATGCTGTTTATTCCATTATTCGCTTGCTAGATGTAAGAGCTTTTCAAAACGCTCATTACCGTGCAGCAATTCGAGGTCTCGTTCTTCAGCAAGTAAATCACGAATGGATGGGCTGTATTCAATTGCGCGTTCCAAGTCTTCAATAGCTTGCTCTTCGATACCAAGGCGAGAGTATGCACACGCGCGTTGATACAGTGCAGGGCCGTTGGTGTAATCGACTTCAAGTACGCGGTTACAAATGCTAAGTGCCCAATGGTATTCGTTGATTTCCATCGCTGCGTCGGCTTTGTAAGTCAACGCTTCTAAATCACCTGGACGAATTAATAAGATTTCATCATAGATTTCAATACGTTGTTCTGGAGTTTGAGAGCTTTGTGCACGTAGCCATAAGTTATGGATCTCGTTGATTTTCTCAATCTCTTTGTTGTTTTCACTGATAATGCGAGTTTTGCGTTTTAAATCTCGCTCAAGAGCGACAAACTTTTTCTCGTATTCTTGGGCGATCTTCTCCAATCGTTTATCAGCCATCTCTTTGGTGTTGTGTTTAAACTCACGCAGAGATTGCCATCCGACAAAGGCAATCAGAGATGCGACACCAGCAATGATGTAGAAGAAGTATGTAACGGTCACGTTGGCATAGTTCAACGATTTATCTGCGACCGTTAGCTCGCGATCGGTGATCTCTGTGATCATTCGCTTTTCTAGGCTTTGATAGTCCTGACGCAGCGCTTTTAGTTCATCTAAAATATAGCGTTCCATTAATGGTCTATCTAACAGATCCGATTCTGAATACTTTTCCTCCGATGCCATTGTTGGCAAGGCAAGTATCAGCGAGAAAAAAATACCAATAAATAAGCGCATATAACGTCCTTTCACGAGAAGAGTACAGATAGACCATGCAACAATAGCAAATAGCACAAACGTTTAGCAAAGTTATTACAAAAGAAATAACAGTCGTCTTCGTAGAAGTCATATTCTTGTTGTTTTTCAGTTTGTTCCTGGTGGTTATTTGTTGTGATATCTTTTATCCTCCTTGCGAATTTATGATTAATGGAGTGAGCATGGACGCGCGAGCTAAGGATTACTTAGAACAATTCCTAGAATTATTATCACCAGAACAAAGGGAAGCTGTACCATCAGTCAGTGCTGACTATTATTGTGCCGATGAATACAACGCGAATGTATGCGCAGACTTGGTTCGTATTGGACAGAAAACTGCATCGTGCAGTTTGGAGCTTTGGTATCGAGAACATGGTGAAACCATGCCCCAAGTCGGTCATTTACAAGTAGTGACGAATTGGGATGGGGACCCGGTTTGCGTGATACGAATTACTGACGTAAGTACATGCAAATATGAGAATGTAACCGCAGAGTTTGCCTACGCAGAAGGCGAAGGTGATAGAACCTTAAACTGGTGGCGTGATGCTCATACTGCATTTTTTAAAGCTGAATGCGATGAGTTGAACATCGATTGGCATGAGAAACGTACGCTGGTTTTAGAGCGTTTTGAAGTGGTGTATCCCGTCAATTAATCTCTGATAGCAGCACTGATTTGAAGTGCTGCTTTCTTTACTGAGAGACCATTTTTAGCGCTTTCGAGCGGTCACACTAAACATGTGCCAATGTTTTTGGCTTCCGACTACAGTGGTCCCGTCTTCATCTCTTTCATGCAATGAAATGAGGTCGTAACCTTCGAATAAGCTTTCCACTTCCTTTTTTGTTAATGCGGTAATGTTTGGGTGCATTTCGGAGGTAACCCAGGAGTCTTTCACTCCCAAGAAATCGCCGCAGAAGATACCGCCCGGTTGTAATGCGCTGTCTATTTTTGTCCAGACTTGTTTGAAGCCTGTGTCAGGGCAAAAGAACAAACTGGCATTTGCGATAACCAAGCTGCACTGAGGGTAATTAAATTCAGTAAAACAGCACTGCGAAACCGAAAATCGTTTATTACCTTCAAAGCGTGTTAAACAAGTTTTTACTGCATCTTCATTGCTATCACATGCGTGAACCTTAAATCCCTGTTCGAGTAGAAAGTGGCTGTCTCGACCTATTCCGCAGCCAATATCAAGAGCGACTTTGCCTTCTATCTTAAGTTGGTTTACGGCATTTTCCACGTTTGGGCGGTGAGGTTGGCTTAAAATTTTCTGATAGTATTCATTCCATTGCGCTGGCATTGAACTTCCTTATGTTGGTTGTGTCCCCTGCCCAAAACTAGCGTCCATTTTGTTTTGCTTGACTGGGGAGGTTTGCAGTATTGGCAGCTGTTATAGCTGATCTTCAATCGGTAATATTCCGGAGAACCAAGCGCCCATTTTTCGCCATACTCCTGCTTCTGGTTCGGAGTCGTATTCTTCGCCTGTTTTTACGTCGGTCCAGACAATGTCCCCGTCGCGCAGAGTTAAGGCGTAGGCGTTACTCGACAGTTGATTCGGCAGTTGTTCTAGAAACATTTGCACATATTCTGGCTGTTCGATAACAACGGCCATTTCGGTATTCAAAGCGGCCGAACGTGGGTCCCAGTTCATCGAACCAACGAAAAGTGTTTTGTTATCAATCGTCATTGCTTTAGCGTGTAAACTTGCTCTGCTACTCCCCGTAAGGCTCCACTTACTTTTGAGTTTCGCGCTCGCTTTTACTTCCCAAAGCTTGATTCCAGCTTCGAGTAGATCTTTTCGATATTTTGCGTACCAACCATGCACGGCAAACACATCGTTAGACGCGAGGCTATTGGTCACAATCGTGATATCAACGCCTCGCTTGGCCGCGTTACTTAATGCTTGAGTACCTGCTTCAGTTGGAACGAAATAGGGAGAAATGAGCACAAATGAACCCTCAACACTTTTAACCAGTTCCGACAAATTATCAATAAGTTGGCTCTCTCGGGTCGCGACTTTATCGGGCAGATCAAACCATACTTTCGCTTCTCCCCAGTAGAGCTTGAGTTTGCCTTGTTTTAGATCTTGGTACATATCCAGTTGAGTGAAGTCATAGCGGCCGGTTGAAAACTTTTCCTCTAACCGGAGTTTATTGACCTGCTTTTGAATCGCTTGGTCGGTAATTTGCTGTGAATTCGGTGTAATCCATTCCATTGGTATCGAATAGGCGCTATTCCAGTAGAGGTCGAACTGATCGGCAGTTTGTTGTACCGCCTCACCATAGAGCAGAAGATCAAAATCACCAAACTCAACTTGCGATTCAAAAGAGAAGTATTCATTGCCGATATTTCTACCTCCGACAATGGCGGAAACACTGTCTGCAATCAGAGACTTATTGTGCATACGACGATTAAGGCGTTCAAAATCGCTAGCAAGAGCGAACCAACGGGAGTCGCGATACTGATGCGGGTTAAATAAGCGGATTTCTATATTAGGATGTGCATTGAGGGCAGCCATCACATCGTCGTTTCGCTTTTGCATATCGTCAAGCAACAGCCTTACTCGAACACCACGCTTTGCCGCTTCATACAAGCGCCACGTTATTAGCTGACTCGTTTCGTCACCACGGTAAATATAGTATTGAAGATCAAGGCTTTTCTGGGCGGACTCGATCAAAGAGGTTCGAGCAAGAAGGGCATCGTGTCCCTGATTTAACGGTGCAAAGCCAGTTATGGACTTAGGGTCTCTCCCGTAAGCTTCAAAGTACTGCGCAAGAACAGAATCCTTTTGATAACCGAGCTGAAAGCTGGTGGACTTTTCACTGGCGTCATTCAACGATACGGATGAGCATGCCGATAAAATAGTGAGCAGCGAGGGGAAGAGCAACTTGGCGAGCGTTTGTAACAAAGCACATTTCCTTGTCTTACAGAGTGTTACCTACTCCAAATTATAGACTTAAGCTGACGCCACATGCACCCAGAACCGTTTGATAACGAGCGATTAATCAATGAATTGCCATAGAACCTGCACTAAGTTCAACTTTTAGAGCGCAGATAATCATTTATTTTAATTATCATTATGGCCGTATTGGTCATAATCACTAATATCTGGTGATTATGACCAATAGCACACTGGATAAAATAATGGTTTTTATATAACCATATGATTTTTAATAAATAAATGCTTGGCATGTCATTTGCTGTTTAGAATAAAAGTTAAGTCAGAGCAACTTGCGCAGTTGGTTAATTTTTTGTTAATTTTATTAACTTTGAATTGGCAATAACTATCTAGTTAGCTGCTTAAAAGACTAGGCAAGCGCCGCTTTGATGTTTATTCAAATTCAATTCTCTCACCACCATGCTTACCGGGAGCAATGGACTGAATAAAAGTGTGGTGTTGAAAACAACAATAAAAAAGGATTTTCGATGTTAGCAAAACCCATATTACGTTGGCTTTTACCCTTCGTCGTCGTTGGAGGCTCTTATGCAGGATATGCTGCAATTGCCGCAACTGCGCCGGAAAAAGAGTCAACCAAAGATGCAATTACAGAACCTACTGTTCAGGCTTCTTCTCTTTTTCCTACTGATCACAAAGTGGTGATTACCAGTCACGGTGAATTAGTCCCTTTTGAAAAAACACACCTTTCCGCGCAAGTCAGTGGTGAAGTGATAAGTTGGCACCCGAATTTTGTAACGGGTGGCATCGTGAAACGAGGAGAGGTTCTTTTCACAATTGAAAGTGACAACTATGAAGCGTCGGTTTTACAAGCTGAAGCCGATTTAGCTAGTGCACGCGCAAACTTGATTGAGGAACAAGCGAAAGCCGAAGTTGCAAAACGTCAGGCAAAGAGACTGAGCGATAAGCAAGTGACGGATCTGTATTTACGCAAGCCTCACGTTTTGAGCGCACAAGCCCAAGTGAAGTCGGCTCAAGCGGCACTCAAACGAGCAAAAAGAGAGTTAGAAAATTGCAAAGTCGTTGCACCTTACGATGCGCTGGTTGTTGAGCGTGATATTGGTGTTGGTCAATTTGTTACATCTGGTTCTCGAGTAGCCACGTTAAACAACATCGAAGTGGCAGAGGTGCATGTACCCATTGCCGGTTTTGATAGTGCATTTTTACCCGAATCCATTGGTGAACTCACTGCGACAGTGACGCAGCAAGGTGTATTTTCTACCACTAGAGAAGGTCGAGTAGTTCGTGATTTAGGCATGATTGATAGCGCTACCCGAATGATTAACATGGTCATTCAAATCGCGGACCCATACGGTGTCGATAACCAGCAGCCTCCAATTAAATTCGGCTCCTACGTTGAAGTGAGCTTCACTGGTAAGGAACTTAAGCATATCTACCGCTTACCACAGGAATTAGTAAAAAATCGTACCGTGTGGGTGGTGAATGGCGATAATCAACTTCAACCCAGAACTGTCACGGTTTGGAGAGCAGAAGGTGAGTTTTTGCTGGTGGGCGAAGGCTTAGAGCAAAGTGATAAGTTGGTACTGACCTTACCAGAGTACCCTCAAAAAGGCATGGCGGTACAAATCGCAAAAAAGAGTGACGACTCCGAAACCGTCGTACAGTAAGTAGGAGTTTGTCATGGAAGATACTAAACAAAAGGGCTTGATTGCCTATTTTGCGAATAACCCCGTCGCTGCCAACCTTTTGATGGTGTTCATCATTATCATGGGTGTGGTGAGTTTTCTCTTTATTCAAAGGCAGATGTTTCCGAATATTGAGGTGAACTACATTGATGTTCGTGCGACTTATCCTGGCGCTTCTCCTCAAGAGATAGAAGAGAGTATTCTCGTTAAGGTCGAGGAATCGATTAAAGACGTCACCGGGATTAAAAAAGCAGTCTCAACGGCCTCTAGAGGTAGCGCTTATGTTTCTATCGAGGTAGACGTTAATGCCGATATCAAGCGTGTCTTAGATGATGTAAATCAACGTATTGATACCTTGTCTAACCTACCAGCGGGCATGGAACCAATCAATGTTTACCAAGTTGAATGGCGCCAAGATGTAATTGAAATGGGGTTAGTTGGGGACCGACCGCTCGAGGAGCTTAAACCGATTGCTAAGCAAATCGAAGATGAATTACTTCAGTTAGAAAACGTCATGCTGGTGTATCTGAGTGCGCCAGAAGAAGAAATAGCGATTGAAGTAGACCCACTTGTTCTTCGTAAATACGACCTGACGTTGAGCGATATCAGCAGCGCGATCAGCCGTTACTCAGCCAACTTTTCTGCGGGCGAAGTAAAAACAAACTCAGGGATGATTGCAGTAAGGATTGAAAACCAATACTACCGTGGTGATGAGTTTAGAAATATTCCTGTAAAGCTTGGCGCAAATGGTGCGAAGGTTTTACTGCAAGATATCGCCACGATCAAAGATGGCTTTACGGAAGAAGAGCGCTATTTTGAATACTCAGGGCAAAATGCGATCTACATGTCTGTTGAAGCAACTCGTGATCAGAACATTATCCCTGTTGCACAGTCCGTTCGTAATTATATTGAAGCAAAAAACAAGACATTGCCGCAGGATGTTAAGCTCAAAGTCTTGGTTGATACGACTTATTATTTAAATGGGCGTCTCGACATGATGTTGAAAAACTTGCTGCAAGGCGCTGCATTAGTCGCGATTATGCTGACCATTTTCCTACGTTTCCGCTTGGCTATCTGGGTAATGATCGGCTTACCAGTGTGTTTCCTTGGTGCGGTGATGATGATGCCAGCTTTGGGTATTACAGTGAACATCGTCTCGCTGTTCGCTTTCATTATGGTGCTCGGAATTGTAGTTGATGACGCCATCGTGATGGGAGAGAGCGCTTACAGCGAAATTGAAGAAAAAGGCGGTGGCGTCGAAAACGTGGTTCGTGGTGTAAAACGTGTTGCCACACCAGCCACTTTCGGTGTGTTAACCACAATTGCTGTGTTTGCCCCTTTCTTGTTGTCTAGCGGTATTGATAGTGCCTTCTTTTATGGTATCGCGGGGGTTGTGATTCTTTGTTTGATCTTCAGTTTGATTGAATCAAAGTTGATCCTACCAGCGCACTTGGCGCATACCCATTTTAAACCAGTCAAGCCTGGTGGATGGCGAGATCGTTTCAACCAACGTTTCTTCGGCTTTGTAAACGGTCCGTATCGTAACTTTGTAACAACATGCACCCATTGGCGCTGGACAGTGTTTGCTGTGTTCTGTGGTTTACTGCTGATCAGCGCGGCTTTGATCAACGCGAATTATGTTCGGGTGATCCCTAACCCTAAAGTGCCGACCGACTATCCTGCGATCACTATTGAAATGAATGATACCGTTTCAAGTGAGCAGACAATCAGTGCACTCAAGACTATTGAACGTGTCATGCAAAAGATCGAATCTGAGACCATTGCAGAACATGGTCAAGGAATGATTCGTGATGTGCTGTCGTACAACAGAAGCCGCACCGAAGGTCGTGTATTAGTACCTCTGGTTGATGAAGAGTTACGCCCGTTCAATACATTTGAACTGGCTCGACGTTGGCGTGAAGCTATGCCTGTTATTCCAGGTATGAAGAGCATCAAAATCCGCGAGCAGAGTGCGGGTGGTGGTGACAGAGATGAGTTTGGCTACTTGTTGTTTGGTTCTAACATCAATGAGCTCAACGAGGCTGGGCGTTACTTGATAGAGCGTTTACAGCTGGAAGAAGGGTTATATGATATTTCATCTTCTATTGATTCTGGAAGCAAAGAAGTACTCCTGTCTCTTGCGCCTGTAGCGTACGATCTCGGTCTGGATCTCACCATGATCGCAGAGCAAGTTGGTGGCAGCTTTTATGGTGGCGAAGCACAGCGCATTATTCGTGATGGTGAAGAAATTAAAGTTATGGTGCGTTACCCGCAACTGACGCGTGAAGCATTCTCATCATTGCGTTACGCCGTGATTACAACACCAGCAGGTAAGAAGGTCATGCTAGGTGATGTGGTGAAGATCAACGAGCAGCCGGGCGTGAGTAGCATTCGACGTGAAGGCGGGTATCAAACCGTTTATGTTTATGGTTCCATAGACGAAGAATTGGTTGAACCTCAAGAAATCGTGAAGGTCATTGACGACAATATCTTACCGGACATGAAGCAAGCCTTCCCAACTGTGAAAACAGAATTGGGCGGTGATATTGAAGAGCAGGCTGCGCAGCGTAATGAACAGATTTTGTTCTTTATTGCAGGCATGATCATCGTCTACATCTTGTTAGCTGTACCGTTAAAAAGTTATACCCAACCTTTGATTGTAATGTCCGTCATTCCGTTTAGTCTGACGGGGGCGATTTGGGGCCATTTCTGGCTAGGTTTAGACATCAGTATGATGTCGACATTTGGTTTGATCGCCGCTGCTGGCGTGGTTATCAACGACTCTCTGGTTATGACAGATTACGTAAACCAAGTGAGAGAAAAGGGTATGAACATCAAACAAGCGGTTGTTGAGGCGGGTTGTGCTCGTTTTCGAGCTATCACGCTCACCTCAATAACGACGTTTGCGGGTGTATTGCCGATAATGTTTGAAACGAGTTTGCAGGCGCGTTTTGTCATACCGATGGCTGTCGCTTTGGGCTTTGCGGTGTTGTACGCAACGGTTCTGACTTTAGTGTTGGTGCCTTGTTTGTATTTAATGCTTGAAGATATTAAAAATATTTTCAGATCGATTAAGAGGTTTATCCATCGTTTGATTAATCGTTTCAGAAAGTCGCCAGTGACGTCGAGCGTTGAAGCAAGCGTATCGAGTTAACAAGCTTGATGTTAACGATTAGGAGCAGCCTTCGGGCTGCTTTTTTGTTTCCGCATTTTGATTCAAAGTGATTTTTTAGTGGGCAGTTACGTAATTATCTGATGAGAAAACTGCCTGACAAAGCATTTCTAATATGTATGTTTCTAATGTTTTAAATTCGCATGGTTAATTTGACACTTGGTTAGCGAAATTTACCAGACGAAGATAACGTTGAATATGAGGTTTTATTTAAGTTGTTGAAAAATAACAAAATAAAAGTTGGCATCGTATGTGCAATATATGAATTGTAATTAAAATTAACTGCTAATCCTCAAGGAGCTTATTATGAAAAGCGTATTTCTATCTACTCTAAGTCTTATTGCTGTAATGTCATCACCAATCGCTGCTGCTAACACTTTAGACAAAGAGGAGTGGAGCTCAGATTTACGTCAGGACTTTTCTGAAATGAAACATGAAGCTATAGCAGATATTCAGCAAATGAACATGGATGCCATTCACGCACGTGATGAGCGTATCGTGAAAAACATTAAAGATGAGCAAGAACAGTTAGTAAAGGTAACGTGCCACAAAGAGAAAGCAAGCAAGTCATAAACGCCGATAAAAGAGACTAACAGACGAAAATGAATCCAATACGAGTTCGGTGTTAGTTAGCAGTAAGCACTGACCTTGTTGCTCTACTTGCCAGCCTTTTAAGGCTGGCTTTTTTGTTTCTCATTTCATGGGTGGAGATCAGATCCTCAAGCCTATTATCAATAGTTGGCGTGTTTGATGAGCTATTGCTGGATGGAGCGGATGTAACTTTTAAAAGTGTAGATTTCAGTAAAGTGGAGGTGATGTTAGATATTTAAAATTTTGAAAAGATCCGATCTCCTTTTTGACCTTCATAATACCTTAGTATGTGGCTTACCTTTACTTGAATTAGAACTCATATTGCAGGCGTTCGTTTAAAGGTATTGATGCATATTTGAAGAGTAAGAGATAGACATATGAGTTTTATTAAAATGTGTAAAGATGGTTTTAGAGGAAAGCCGGATTTCTCTGACTTATTACATAATGCGTTCCAGATAGATGACTTAGTGCTGTCATTTGAGTGTCCGAACAACATATATGAAGGACATGTATACCAGGATCTTGTTAATTTAGAACAGTTCGATGTTGAATCAAAAATAGAGAGGCATGAAAGGTTTGTAAAGTTAGCTATGGTATATTTTTTGTTTCAGAAGAAAATATTAAACCCTTTGCTTCCTATTAACAAACAAGGTGGATTATATATTAGGCTACGGGTTAAATCTACTGGAGAAGATATTGATAATATTAGTCAATTGTCCTCATTTTTAGAGAGAGAATATTATGATTTTTATCATGCCCCGGAGCAAAGTGAAGGCTCTATGAGGGGGTATCATACAGACTTGATGAAAGAATTGACTAAGCGTGCGAATAAACAATGGGGAGAAATTCCAGAAAGTGAACACCGAAAAAGAGAAAAAGAAGAATATTTAATTAGAGGTTTCTTAAGTGGTTATCCACCAATAAAGTGTGAGATAGTTGAAGTTGGAAAAAACAAATACTCAAAATACTCAGAAGGTAATCTTAAGTATAAGAGTGAATTACGAAGAGTATACAATTTACCCATAAAAAATGAATTCTACCTGAGCATCGAGTTTTGGTATAAGTACGAATCGATGTTTGCTAAGCAGAAGTTTTTAGATTGGGTGAGAAGTGCGGATGAAACCTTTGAAAAAAAAGTATTGGAATTACTGGATTTGTCTCCGCTCATCGACTCGTATACAGCCAAAGCGGTAAAGGGATTGAACGAAAAAACTAAGGCAGAGTAACACAGCGTCAAGAAAAGCTAGCAAAGTATGTAGCCATGAGAGAAAAATGAATCAAATTGGATGTCTATTTACCTTTGTACGCCATGGCGCATATAAAGCCAATGGATTTAGTATAGAGCCTATCACAAATATCAATACATATTTAAATAACAAGAGATATAAATATGAATTTTATCAAAATCTTTAAAGATGGGTTTAGAGGGAAACCAGATTTTGCACACTTGTTACATAATGTATTCCAGATAGATGACTTAGTACTATCATTTGAATGTCCGAACAATATATATGAAGGTCATGTATACCAAGATTTTATTGAATTACAACGATTCAATATTGATTCAAAAGTAGAGCGGCATGAAAAGTTTATAAACTTGGCCACGATTTATTTCTCTTTTCAAAATAAAATAATAAATCCACTATTACCAATCAATAAACAAGGTGGTTTATATATTAGGTTAAGGATTAAGTCTGCAGATAAATATATTACTAGTGTTAATCAACTATCTTCATTTATAGAGAAAGAGTACGTAGATTTTTATCATGCTGTAGAGTCACCTGACGGTTCTCAAAAAGGTGATCATACAGAGTTGATGAATGATGCCATTGCGTATGCAAATCATCGTTGGGGAATGGACCCGATAAACGAAGAAAAAAAGAGAGCGAAAGAAGAGTTCCTTGTAGGAGAGTTTCTTCGTGGTTACCCTCCAATCAAATGCCAAGATATCAAGATTGGTGGAAATACATTTTCAAAATATGTAGAAGGAAATTTGGAGTATAAAAAAGACTATCGAAGAGTGTACAATTTGCCTATCAAAAATGAGTTTTACTTTAGTATTGAATTTTTATATGAAATCGAGCCTATGTTTGCTCAAAAAAAGTTTTTAGATTGGGTAAGACACGCGGATGAAATCTTTGAAAAAAATGTTTTAGAGTTGCTAGCACTGTCTCCGCTTATTGATTCGCATACTACCTCCAAATCCGAAAGGTTGGCAAAAAAAAGTTGATCCAGAGCGTTCATACTTAACTTAAAGAAAAAAGCCCGCGAAGAATGCTTTCACGGGCGAAAAAAGGGCACCAAATTGGGTGTCTATTCATTTTGGAGGTGGTCGAACGTCCATATAAAACTGACAATAGGCTTGGTGAGAGGCTTACCACCAGCGCGACCAACGAGGCTAAAGTTAACATTGTTGTAATGATTGTTAAAATGTTAATTCTTCAATCAATGTTTTCATTATCGTGAGTTTAAATTGTGAATGTGTTGCCTGCGTGTATTTTTACTCTGTGAAATGCCGTTTTTGACAATAAAACATATTATAAATCTTGTGTTGGTTATTTGATTTGGTTATATAAAACTCAACATACTTAATCCTTAACTGTTCATATTTACACTTAATGAGACACAATAACCCTCTGTTTGTTAAGTGATTGTGTGTTTTTTAACGCATTGGTATTGAACAAAAAGCGACCTAAGCCGTTCTTGTTCATTTTGATAAGTTTACTTATCAGTCGTTTTAGATTTCTTCGTGCTTATGGACTAGGCCGAAGTCAGCTAAAATGGCATACGCAGCAGGGATCATAAACAACACCAGCAGAGTGGATGCGAAAATACCAAACACGATGGAGATAACCAGTGGTTGGATAACCTGTGCTTGCAAACTGGTTTCAGTCAGTAACGGAAGCAAACCTGCTGCAGTGGTCATTGATGTTAGGAATACTGCTCTAAAGCGTTCCCGACTGGCTTTGACTACTGAGTCATGTACATTATCCCCTTCATCCACATGATGGCGTATGTACTGAACTAACAGAATCGAGTCATTCACCACAATCCCTGCTAATGAGACGAAGCCCATCATACTTGGCATACTTAATGAGTGACCGAGTAGGATGTGTCCCCATACCACGCCAATAAAAGCGAGGGGAATCGCAAGCATGACGACGAATGGTTCCAAATAACTGCGGAATTGGTAACTCAGAATCGCAAACACGCCAAACAAACCAAGCAAGAAGCCTTTACCCATTGATGCGCCAGTTTCAGCGGTATCTTTGGCTTCACCTTCAAAATCAAAGCGAAGACCAGGGTACTTTTGCATAAGCTTTGGTGCTTCATCCTGTTGGAACTGACGAATAATGGCGGTTGAGTTGGCTTTCGTATTGTCGATATCGCCGAATACGCTCACAGTGCGCAAGCCATCGATGCGCTGGATTCTTACGTAATTACGTTGGAAATCCAAAGTCGCAATGGTCGCGAGTGGAATTTGACTGCCATCGGACAAGATAATTGGGAAGTTTGCCAATTGCTGTAAGTCACCAGCTTGCGCTTTATCAAGGCGAACTTCGATGGAAATGTTTTCAACCCCAACTTGGATTTCGTCTGCGGTTTGGCCAAAGAAAGCCGCGCGCAATTGATTGGCGATGAGTTGGCCGTTAATCCCATAAGCTTCTGCACCCGGACGCAGTTTAACCAAGACTTCTTCTTTACCCATACGCATGTCATCCAACACGCCATGGACACCGTCAAACTCATTCAAGTATTGCTGAATGTCGATAGAGGCCGCTTTGAGCGCATCCAGATCATCATGTTTCGCTCGAATTTCAATCGCTCGTCCACCTGGCCCCATGGTCGGTTGTTTAAATACCAGTGAGATTGGATCGGCAAGTTCACCGATGTCTTCGCGCCATGCATCGATAAATTCATCGATGAGTGTGTTACGACTCTCTGCACCCAGCAAATCCAGACGTACCGTGGCAATGTGAGGGCCAGATTCATTCGCGTCGGCGTTAGCGTTGAATTGACTGGTGATGTGCAGAACCAATGGATTGCCGTCTTCCACTTTTTCTGTCCATTCTTTATCTAGCTTTTGAGCGGAAGCAACGATCTTACCGACGACAGCTTCCGTTTGAGACAGAGAAGAACCCGGAGGAAGAATAATACGCGCTTCTGCAATGTCGCCATCCAGTTCAGGGAAGGGTTGGAACTTGAGCAAACCACCTACTAACGTGGCAGCGGAGATAAGAAGCAAGGCAACCACACCGCCCATAAAGGCATAGCGATACTCGACCACTTTATCCACTGCGTTGACCAAGGTGGTGTTGCGGAAGTTTTCAAAAGAAGCGAGCAGCTTTTGTTTGAACTTCGGTGTTTTTCGCTCTTGCTTTTGTTTGTGTAGTGAGTGAGAAAGGTGGTTAGGTAGAATCAAGAAGGCTTCCACCAAACTTAAACTCAGTACGAGGATCAGAACTTGAGGAACCGCTTTAAGTACCGCACCCATTTCACCTTGCAAAAATAACAAGCTACCGAAAATACACACCGTAGTTAAAAAGGAAGAGATGACCCCCGGCAGTACCTTTTTCACTCCTTTTATCACGGCATCATCGATCTCTTCTCCTCGGTCGAGGTGAGCGGCAATCGATTCGGCAATAACGATGGCATCATCCATCATGATACCGATGGCCATGAGTAACCCGACCAAAGACATGATGTTGATGGACAGGCCAAGTTGCGCCATCAAAAATAACCCACCTAAGAAGGCAACGGGTAAACCAGCTGCGACCCAAAAGGAATAGCGAAAACTAAAGAACAACCACATGGTGGCGAAGACCAGAATGATACCTTGCCAACCGTTTTTGACCATCATGGTCAGGCGATCCCAAAGCACGGATGAAAGGTCATTGGTCATTTGTAGCATCACACCGTCTGGCGCGATAGCTTGTTGTTCTTCGACAAATTGAGCAACACGTTCTTTAATGCGCAGTGCATCGTCTTCTTTGTTTTTGCTGACTTTTAGTAGGGCAGAAGGGTGACCATCAAAGAGGACTTTCTGTTCGTCCAATTCAAATCGGTCGGTAATCGTCGCAATGTCTCTTAGACGGATGATTGACCCATTTGGACCAGAGCCCACGACGATAGTCTCAAGCTCTTCTGGCGTCACGCGTCGTTCGTCAAAGCGGATCAGAAAGTTCTTATCTGGCGTTTCGACATTACCACTTGGCAACTTGACGTTCTGACGACCAATCTGCTCCGCAATATCGCCAACACTTAAGCCAAGTTGTCGAATGGCTTGAGTGTCCAACTCTACTCGGTATTGGTGGTCAGAGAAGCCTGCAACTTCAACCAAAGACACATCATAATCGAGCTTTAATGTGCGTTTAAGTTGTTCTGCATAGGCTTTTAGCTCTGGCCATGTGGTGTCTGCGGTGATCGCGACATCCACAACTGGCTCATTCCAATCTAGCTCTTGGACCACAGGAGACTCAATTTCTTGTGGGAAGTCGTTTATCGAATTGATCTGAGTTTGAACATCAACCAACATGCGGCCGATGTTGGCTTCTTCATTCAGTTTTAAGATAAGACGCGCAGAGCCTTCAATCGCTTCACATTGCGTTTCTTCAATGTTAGCAAGACCATCAACAGCATCTTCCATTCGGACACAGATACTCTCTTCGACTTCTTGCGGGGAAGCGCCGGGGTAAACCACACCAGCTAGGATGTAGGGCGGATCAAACTCAGGAAAAGTTTCACGCTTAATCGTGGAAAGTGAAGAAATCCCCAATATCAGCAGCGTTAGCATCAGCAAGTTGGCTGCTGTTGGGTGCTTGGCGAAGAATCGGATCATGAATCAGACTCCTCAATAGTGGCTTCTGACTGTTCAGGTGACTCTTTCAATAGCATGCCGTTAATCGCAGGCAGCAAATCGTTGATGATCAGCTTCTGACCTTGCTCTAGTTCACCATCGATCACCACTTGGTTATTGCGGCGATATAACACTTCAACCGTGACGACTTGCAGACGACTATCATCGCCCATCAGGTAAATCTTATCGCCATGAAGTGCACGCTCTGGGATGACCCAACTCGGGTTCTCTTGCCCCTCAATTAGGGCTCGCACAAACATGCCGTTCACCAATGGAGGCGAAGACGTTGGGTTTAATGCACGGTAGTCTTGTTCAATTTCCAGAATCACACCGGCAGTCGCTTGGCTTGGATCAACCGTTTCACTGATGCGTGCAACTTTCGCAGGCCAGCTTGCAGAAAGGTTACCGCTGCTGAGTTCAATGTTGGCATGAATCGCATTCATATCAGGTTGTGGAATACCAGATTCATCGCGGACAAACTCACCGATGCTCGTCGCCAAAGTTTGCATGTCATGAATGGACAGTTGAGCTTCCACTTCCATGATATCAATACCATGTCCTGTCACCATGGTTTGCTGGAGGTTAACCACTTGCTTTTTCTCAATTTCGACTTCAGCAATACGCAAATCGTAAGGAAGCGTGATGATGGTTTTATCAAGCGAGCGTTCGGCCTCATCCACTTTTGATGCATTAACTTTAACTAGGGCTTCTGCGACTCGTTTCTCATCCGGCATCAAACCAATTTGATTTTCAATATCCAGTACTAACTTACGTTGAGAGAGTGCGCTTTGCTCTTGCTGATCTACATCCGATTGAGACGTTAGGCCTTTTTTACGTAGGTTTTGTTTACGGTCTAACTCTTTGTTGGCGATAACCAGACGGTTAGCTTCTATCTTGAGTGTGCTTTTGAGATTCGCTTCTTCTTGGTTCAGCTTAGCCAGAGAGGTTTGAGCAGATTTGAGATCGGCTTGAGCTTGAACCAGTTTCAACTCGTAATCGAGTGGGTCGATGCGCAATATTTCCGTTCCTGCTTGCAGCACTTGTCCTTTTTCCAGTTGCGGATGACGGTAGACCACTTTACCCGTCACTTCGGCTATCGCTTTCCATTCCACTTTTGGTGCGATCTTGCCGAAACCTATGGCCACTGGAGCAATGGCTTTTAGCTCAAGAGGAATTGTCTCGACCAACCGTGCACGATCTCCAGCGGGTTTTACGGGCAAATCTGGTTTGAGGCTAATCGCCAAAAACAGAATGACGACCCCAACCGCAAGAGCAGGAAAGAACAGCAGCTTTTTATTTATTTTCATATTGGTCGCCCGAGTCTAAAAATCCATGTTTCATCAGTTGTATGTTGTGTTCGAATAATCGGTTCAAGAAGGCTTCAGAAAGTTCAATGCCATGAATGGCGAGCAGTGCTGGTGGTGCCATAAAAGGAAACACCATCAAGCTGATGTAAGAGACGCGACAAAGTTGAGGGTCGGCGTCTTTTCGTAAAACGCCACTGTCGATCAACTTATCAAAGATCACGCCTTGCATTGGCTTGCTGATATCTGCGAAGACTTTTTCGAGCAGTTTGCGTTGGGTTTCCGATGGGGGCATATTCATAACTTGGGCAACTAAGCGTGGGAACTGTGGTACCTTGATCATTTCGCGGTAGTAGGTGCGCATTAGATCGAGAAAGTTTTGCTCGTTACTGTTGGATACCAACGTCTGCATCTGCTTTTGCATCGGTGACAGTGTTTCGCGCAACATGGTCTCGAACAAGCCTTCTTTGTTGCCAAAGTAGTAACGAATCATCGCCACGTTCACGCCTGCTTTCTGCGCGACTAGGCGAGTAGAGACCTTGTCGTAAGCCATAATGGTGAAGAGTTCGCGCGCGTGGAAAATCAGTTTTTTCCTTGCGTCGATATTATCTGTGGGTCTTCCCGCCCTTCGATGCGCTTCCGTCACAATCTTCTCTCAAAATATTAAACATTTGATTAATTATAAGACGCTGATTTCTCATGCGACATGTGAAAAATTAATCAGTATTTAATCAAGTGATTAATTTGTGATGAAGAGAAGTAAAAAAGAGCAGAAAGAACTGCTCTTTGAACAAATAGAAAAGTATATACTTAGGAAGAACGGTCTTGTGAGGCTATATCACCCCCAACTTAACACACTCCAATTCGGTCTGTTGGCGTGTTCTTTTAGTTGTGGGCATGGATTTACCAGATAAGCGTAGTTCGCGTATTCACAAAGCGGTAAATCGTTGATTGAATCGGTATAGAAATGGATTTCGGAATAAGGCTCAGGCTGATTTTCTAGCCACTGTTTTAATCGCGTGACTTTGCCTTCACGATAACTCGGGATACCGTCGATTTCAGCAGTATAACGGTTGTTTTTCTCGATTAAATCAATTCCGAGTGCGGTTGGAATATTAAGACGGCGACCAACGGCTTCCACCAAAAAAGTGACGCTGGCAGAGATGATAACCATATCTATACCATCACGAGACAGTTGCTCAATCAGGGTTTTGGCTTGAGGGAACTGTTTAGGCAAAATATGGCTTTCAACACATTCTTCAACCAAGGCGTTTACTTCTTCAATCGGCATGTTTTCTAGTGGCTTCATGGAGAACGCTAGGTAATCTTCCATGTCCATTTTGCCTTCAGAGTACAAGGCCATTAGACGCTGATCTTCCATAATAAATAAAGGATCAGTCGCGATGCCTTTCTCAACCATAAACTCGTTCCAAATCATTGCGCAGTCAGCGTTTATTAGGGTTTCATCCATATCAAAAACATACAAAGGTTTGGACATGTTTAGGCTCTCACTGGTTGAATTTCGTTTAGGTTAAAGAGTAGCTCTAGCTGGCTGCCATTCGCTAGTAAGCGTTCTGAAGAGCGGTTAAGTAAGTCAACAGTGAGCTCACACTCTTCAACGTTCACTTGATAGCGAATAACATTACCTAGAAGCTGGTGGTTGGTGATCGTACCTACTTGTGGCGCTGAGATGTGGCTATCATATTGACGACCTTGCTCTTTTACATATATAGACTCTGGGCGAATCGCTACTTTCCATTCGGTATCAATGTTGAAGAGTTGCTTGGCTTTATTGGCCTCTACAAGGTTGTAGTGCCCCATGAAACCGGCCACAAACTCGTTAGCAGGATGAGTATAAATTTCTTCAGGTGTTCCTGCTTGAACAATTTCCCCTTTACTCATTAGGAAGATACGATCAGACATAATCATCGCCTCTTCTTGGTCATGAGTTACGAAGATAGTGGTGAGATTCATCTCTTTCTGAATGTCTCGGATTTGCTGACGAAGGTGTTTGCGGATTTTGGCATCAAGCGCAGAAAGTGGCTCATCAAGCAATAATATGCGAGGTTTCACCACCAACGCTCGAGCGAGTGCGACACGCTGGCGCTGACCGCCAGAAAGTTGATGCGGATAGTGTTTTTCTTTACCTGCCAGATCCACCAGTTTGATGACTTTAGCCACTTCACGTCGAATATCATCATTCGCAAGCTTTTTCATTTTTAAGCCAAATGCAATGTTGCCTTCGACGGTCATATTGGGAAACAGCGCATACGATTGAAAGACCATCCCAATACCACGCTCTTGCGGGACTTGATGCGTGATATCTTCTCCGTTTACCCAAATCTCGCCTCCATCGACAGGGTTAAGCCCAGCAAGGCTGCGAAGTAGTGTCGATTTACCACAACCGCTAGGGCCCAAAAGCGTAATGAATTCACCTTGCTCGATGTTAAAGTGAATATCCTCAAATACGGTGTTATCACCAAAACGTTTAGTTAGATTTTTCGCTGTTACGTAGCTCATTGTTTGACTCCTCGGCTGAAACGACTTGCCAACCAAGTCAGTAAAAAAATAAATAGGAAGTAGGTCATCACTAAGGCAGACGTAAAGTGGCCGCTCGTCTGACGCATGTTATACAAGTAGATTTGCAGGGTTTCATAACGTGTGCCGACTAAAATATTGGCGAACACAAACTCTCCCAATAGAAATGAAAATGAAAGGAAAAGCGATGCCATCAGTCCTTTTTTGAGGTTAGGTAAAATGACCATCAAAAACGCTTTGGTTGTGCTTGCTCCTAGCAAGTGTGCAGCGTCCATTAAATCGTTAAGGTTAATTGCTTCGAAGCTATTAGAAATCGCACGATACATGAACGGTAACGCTATGGTGAAGTAAGTACCTACTAGAATCCAAGGAGTACCGATAAGGGAGATTTCACTGTCAGCATAAAGTTGAAGCAAGCCGACGGAGGACACCACTGGTGGTACAGCGAATGGTAGCAAAATCAATACGTTCATGAGCTTATCGAGCCTTGGAAAGTAGTAAAACACCACGAATATCGCTGGCAGAACTAGAATCACACTGAGGGTTAGCGAAGCAATACAAATAAACAGCGAACGCCCAAACGCTTGCAAAAAGCGTGGGTCGGTCAGCAATTTAACGTACCAATCAAAAGTGAAACCATCTGGAAGCACCGTGGCGCCCCAGCGTGATGAAAGCGAATAGACAAAGGTCGCTAAAATCGGGATGAGCATGATCCCAACAATGGAATAAACCACCGTTTTATGGAATCGAGTATTAACGTTGTTCATGACTACTTCCTACCTGCATAGCTTTTCGAAATGAGCCATTGGTTAATCACTGTGATAAAGGCAAGTAACGCCATTAGAATCACCGAAATTGCAGCGGCGAGATTAGGTTCAAGGAACAGGTCTCCCGATACCAGACTCGCAATTCGAATTGTGATGACGTTATAGTTACCGGAGGTCAGCGCATAAACACTCGCATAAGCGCCAATTGCGTTGGCTATTAAGATAATAAAGGTACCGAATAAGGCTGGTGAGAGCACTGGCAGAGCGATTTTCGCCCAATACTGTGATGTTTTGACTCCCAGTAGCGCAGCAGCTGCTTGCCAATCATCGCTCAACGCGTCGAACGCAGGGTAGAGCAACAACACCGCCAGCGGGATTTGGAAGTAGATGTAAATGGCCAGCAGACCCCATTTACCATAAAGGTCGAAATCACCGAGTAAGCCATACTGCTTGAGCAAAAGGGTAATCGCCCCATTGGTGCCCAAAATAATGATAAAAGCGAATGACAGAGGTACGCCTGCAAAGTTGCTGCTCATGTTCGTAAACGCAATCACACCGTCGCGGACTTTAGAATCGACTCTGCGTAGAGAAGAGACCAACAGAGTCGCAATGGCTAAGCCAAAAATGCTCGACCATACAGCTAACCACAAACTGTTGCCAAACGCCTGCATCATAAAGGCGGAGTCGAGCACTTCAATGTAGTTATCGAAGGCAAACTCGCCATCGTAGATAAAGCTGTTTAACAGTACCCAAATCATCGGTGCGAGTTGAAATAGGTAGAAAAACAGTGCGAAAGGCGCCAACCAAACGGCTGGCTTAAGGCGCTTTAACCAAGTTCTTGCCAAATTTGAACGTGATTCGCTAGAGCTTGGGGAGAGGACTGAACTGCTCATAGTGCTAACAATTCCTGAGTGTATGGCTTCGTGTGGTCAAGGTTTAGCAATTGACAAACGGTGCCACAAATATCAGTTTGCTTAATATGACAATCTTGATGGGTAAACTTATCACCAATGACAAACAGGGGAACTTCTCGCTCTTCAGGTAAAATCCCACCGTGAGAAAGATCGTTGTTCATGCCATGATCGCTGGTCACAATGATTTGATACCCATCAGCAAGCCATTGATCGATGTAGTTGGAAAGAATAATGTCTGCACCTCGCGCACAATTGCGGTATTGGCGAGAGTCTAGGCCAAACTTATGTCCTGTATCGTCGATATTCATCGGATGGATCAGTAAGAAATCAGGTTGATAGTTGCGGCGTAAATACTCTGCGTCCAGGAACAAGGCTTCATCAGGATAATGATCCCAATGGTAAAAGCAGCCGTGCTGGATATTCAGGGTTTCATCATGCGTGAAACGATCGCGAACAGGTTCAAATGGCGCGCGATTATAAAGCTCACTTACCCAGTGGTAGGCAGCCGCAGCGGTCACTTTTCCTTGGGCTTTTGCCAAACTGAAAATGGAATCGTGTTTGGATAGACGAACGATATTGTTGTTTACGATGCCGCTTTCTACAGGGCGAACGCCCGTTAAAATGCACTCATAAAGTGGGCGAGACATAGAGGGCAGCTCACACTGCACAGGATAAAGCGTTGCGCGAGTTTCTTGTTGGGAACGACTTTGTTCTAGAAGACCATTGAGGTAGCCCATGCAATCACGGGCTACCTGATAGTTCAGTCCATCTAGAACAACAAGGATTACCTTATTGCTCATAACGACTTACTCTTATTGCTGGTGGATTAAGACACTTTCTTGCCATTGACGTGGCAGCTTACGTGCGGACTTTTCCCAAGCTGAGAAGTCAGTCACTGGGTGAACATTGCTGTATTGGTCATTAGCAATTAGCTTGTCTTGCACTGCTTGAGGCAGTGTGATGTTGGTGCGGATTGGACGCGCATAACCTTCTGCTAAGTTGATTTGCCCTTGATCGCTGAAGATGTATTCACGAGCAAGCTTTGCTGCATTAGGGTTCTTCGCGTATTTATTGATTATGGTTGTATAACCAGAAATCACAGAGCCATCTTGAGGAATGCTCACTGTAAAGCGGTCGCGGTCAATTTTGTCGCGGTAGTTCAATGCATTGAAGTCCCACATGATCGCCACTTCAACTTCGCCTTTTTCTAGGTTGGCGATGTTCGGATCGGTAAATGAAAGACGACCTTGCTTCGCGAGTTCAGAAAAGAATTTGAGCGCAGGCTTGAGGTTGGATTCGTCCCCACCGTTGGCGAACGCTGCGGCGAGAACCGCGTTGTTTGCCTGTGCTGCTACGCCTACGTCACCTACGGTCACTTTGTAGTCGCCTTTTAATAGGTCATCCCACGTTTTTGGCGCGTCTTTTACGAGGTTATTGTTGGAGATAAAAGAAATAGTGCCAGTGTAAGCAAGTGCCCAATGACCATCTTCGTCTTTTGCCCAATCTGGGATGTCATTCCAAGTTGTTGGTTTATATGGCTGAGTGACGCCTTTTTTAACCGCTACACGTGCGAAGGCAAAGCCTACGTCACCAATGTCTGCGGTCGCGTTTTTCTTCTCAGCTTCGAATTTTGCGATTTCTTGAGCCGAGCTCATATCCGTGTCTTGGTGCTTAAGGTTGTAATTTGACTTTAAATCAGCCCAAGTGTCTTTCCAGTTTGCCCAACTGTCAGGCATACCCACACTGTAAACCGCCCCTTCTTTTTGTGCTGCTGCTACCAAAGATTCAATATCGGCTTCTTTCGCTACTGTTGGCGTAGCGAGCGTTACCGCAATGATTGCCGCTGGTGCGGTAATTGAACGACTTAGCAAAGTTTTCATTGTCTCCATCCTTCTGGACTAGGTCAGTAAGTTCGCTTTGTATGCTATGGATGGAATGTGACGATTTAGCGCAAGTAATTTGACAGTTTTGCTGATTTTATGTGGCACTTATATTTCATACGTTCAGTATGTGTTCTGTTGATTAATGTCATATTTTTGTTACGTAAACGCCTTATGTTATTCGTCAAATTATCGTTGGACTAGATCAGAATGAGAGCGACAGGCACCGGACAATTTGGTACCCAATTAGGAAAAATTAGAAGCAGCTTAAAACAGCAGATTCTTTCCGGCATCATGTCGGAAGGACAAAAACTGCCGTCAGAGAGAGAGCTCAGTGAGCTGTTTTCTACAACTCGAATCACTATCAAAGATGCGTTGGTGTCTTTGGAAACGGAAGGTCTTATTTATCGAGAAGAGCGCCGGGGTTGGTATGTATCTCCTGAGCGTATCTGTTACAACCCGTTGTCTCGTTCTCACTTCCATCAGATGATTCGAGAGCAGCATCGTATTGCAGAAACTAAGTTACTCAACGTGCGAAGTGAAATGGCCGCAGGTGAGTATGCCAAATCGTTAGAGGTGGAGCGAATTACCCCAATTTATGTAATTGAACGGTTACGTTTTATTGATGGGCGAGCGGTATTGTTTGTTGAGAACGTGCTCAAAGCGGCACTGTTTGAGGGTATATTGTCTGAGAACCTCACCATGTCCCTGACGGGCATTTATCGTGAGAAGTATGGTTACGAGACAAAGCGCTCTCGTTTTGATGTGATTCCAACGTCAGCTCCTGCTCATGTCGCTAAGGCGTTGAACCTAGCTGAAGGACAACCCGTTCTGAAAATTCGGCGGGTAAACTACAAACAAGATGGGCATTTAATGGACTGCGAATTCGAGTATTGGCGTCCAGACGCCGTGATGATTCGCATTGATAGCGTAGGATAAAGCGCAGAATTAAAAAGAGCCCAATGAAG
Organism: Vibrio sp. Vb0349; assembly: GCF_033338975.1. Classification (NCBI taxonomy): domain Bacteria; kingdom Pseudomonadati; phylum Pseudomonadota; class Gammaproteobacteria; order Vibrionales; family Vibrionaceae; genus Vibrio; species Vibrio sp. Vb0349. The sequence continues at coordinate 211,071 of NZ_JAWOTS010000005.1, forward strand.
GGCTCTTTTTCGCATATTGGTTAGAGAGGCGGTTTAAACGAGGCCTTGCTCTTTTGCCATTCTGCTTGCAATGCCGGGTGCTTTCCAAATGCTTGGCAGCAAAATGAAAGACACAGGTACGGCAGTAATTACAATGAAAGACTGCAATGCAGAAATACCACCAGAGCCCATTGAGATAAGCGCAATAGCGACAATACCCATAATCAGCCCCCAGAACGAGCGAATCACTGCGTTTGGTTCTGTTGAGCCCGTCATCACTACACTGATTGTGTAAGTCATCGAGTCACCCGTCGTCACGATAAATGTTGTCGTTAAGATCAGGAACAGAACCGAAATGATCATTGGGTAAGGTAATTCACCAGTAATCGCTAGCAGTGCTGCAGGCAAGTTAAAGCCTTCAAACGCAGATGAAATCAAACCAGGGTTATCAAGTTCAAACGCAAGGCCACTGCCACCAACTATACTAAACCAGAAGCAAGTAATCAGCGGTGCCGCGATGCTAATAGACATGATTAATTGGCGAATTGTACGACCACGAGAGATACGAGCAATAAAGATCGCCATCATTGGGCCATAACCGATAAACCAACCCCAGAAGAATACTGTCCACCAGCTTAGCCAGCCTGTATCACCACGGTAAAGTGCCATAGGGAAGAAGTTATCCACCATACGACCAACGCCTTGCACGTAGCCATCAACGATAAAGCTTGTCGGCCCGAAGAACAGGATGTAACCAATTAACAGTACAGACAAAATGATGTTGTAACGACTGACGATTTGAATACCCTTGCTCAAACCGCTCAGTGCGGAAAGGGTATACATCAGGATCGCCGCCATAATAACCATACTTTGCGTTACGAACGTATCTGGCAGGCCAAACAATGAGTTTAGCGCGTAGCTAATTTGTAAACCTAAGAAGCCGATAGGACCGATGGTTCCTGCCGCTACGGCAATGATGCTACATGCGTCAGCAACATCACCAATCCAGCCTTTAATGGCTTTATCACCAAACACAGGGTAAAGCAGAGTACGCGGCTTAAGAGGCAGGCCTTTATCGTAATGCAAGTGCATTAAGACAATGGAAGATAGACCACCAAGGATCGCCCAAGCTAAGAAGCCCCAGTGCATAAAAGACTGAGATAGGGCATTGATTGCGGCAGTTTTCGGTGAGGCTTCCCCGTATAGAGGCGGAGCAGTCACAAAGTGCGCGATAGGCTCAGCAGCGGCCCAGAACACACCACCACCTGCAAGTAGAGTACAGAGTACGATTGACAACCACTTAAAGTTATCAATATCAGGTTTCGCTAGACCACCTAGGCGCACATAACCAGTGCGACCAAACGCAAGAGCCAAACCAATTAGGAAATTCAGAAGAAGCAGTACTTGCCAGTAAGCTCCGAAATATTTAGTAGCAAAGCCGAAGCCGGTGTTAACCATTGCGGTTAGAGAGTCGGTATTCGTTAGAGCAAGTAAAACGAATAGAGTGAGGAAGCTACCACTTAACCAAAAGACAGGATTGGTGAGTTCGAGGCGCTTGAGTAAAGATGGGGGATGAATAGCAGAATAGTCAGCATCCTGAATAGGCGCTGTGTGGGAGGCGGCATTCGTCATATTTGACATAATTACTTCGCTTTTTAGGGCTATGAAGCCGTGCATTTCCCCTCACATCGTTTCAACGAAAAGTGTGAGGATGTTCAAAAAGCCGATGATGTTAACATGTCGAAGTTGCAAATATAACCTTAGATTTCGATTAATTTTTAACAGGTTAGCCAAGTTGCTGATTTTTGGGTAGAGATCAAAAGAAAGAGTTTTTACGTGAAATGCACCGCATTTCGTATGTAATTAACATTTCCCTTGTTTTTGCATGGGATTGTCAGGATTACATTGAGAAAACATGTTTTTCCCAAGCTAAGGTGTCACTCGATGGCTCACTTCGAACTTAACGGGCAGTGGATGCTTACCTCGCCACAGCGTCCCAATCTTGAAATTCCAATGTTTATTCCGGGCGATAATGTGTCGGCGCTTTTACAAGCAGAGCAGATTCCAGATCCTTATTTTGCCGATAATGAAAACAAAGTTCGATGGATTGAAGAGTGTGAGTGGCATATCTCACGTGAGTTTGACGTCGACGCGTTTACGTTGTCTGCCAAGCAAATTTGGATGACGCTAACTCGTGTCGATACATTGGCAACCTTCTATGTTAATGGTGAGTTAGCACTAACTTGCAGCAACATGTTTACCCAGCAACGTGTGGATATTAAACCGCATTTAAAGCAAGGTACTAACACGATTCGGGTTGAGTTTGCTCGGGTGGATTTAGAAGGTATCGCAAGAGCAAAAAAACTGCCATTTCCTATTCCATCGGCAATGGGCAACAACCAAATTCCACACATGAACTTGATCCGCAAAACACAGTGCCATTCCGGATGGGACTGGGGCATTTGCTTGATGGTATCGGGTATTTACGACCCCATTCAAATCGACATTGTGAATGAGCTTTGGCTCAAAGGCTTCTCGACAGAGCAGCAATGGCAAGCCGATGGGAGTGTGTTTCTTGATGTAGTAGTTGAAGTGGAAACGGACAGTCAACGCCATGAAATGATGGTTGAATTTAATGGTGAGCGTCAATGTATTCAAACAAAAGGAAGTGGTCACTATCATTGCCAGTTCCACATTTTGGAGCCTCAACGCTGGTGGCCATCGGGTTATGGCGAAGCGTATCTCTATCCCATTACCATTTCTTGCAGAGAGCAAAAGTTAACGCACAACATTGGTTTGCGTCAGCTAACTCTAAATAATCAAGCTGATGAGCACGGCTCTGCAATGGAATTTATCGTCAATGGCGTACCGATTAATGCTAAAGGTGCCAACTGGATCCCTATTGACGCAATGCCGGGGCGAGAGTGCGAAACACGTTATCGCAACCTTTTGCAAAGTGCGGTTGACGCCAACATGAACATGATTCGCGTATGGGGCGGTGGTCAGTACGAGAGTGAAATCTTTTATAACCTTTGTGATGAACTTGGCTTGTTGGTGTGGCAAGACATGATGTTCGCCTGCTCGTTGTACCCATCAAACGACGAGTTTTTAAAAGAGGTAGAAGAAGAACTTAGATTCCAAATCCCGAGGCTCAAGGAGCACCCATCAATCGCACTTTGGTGTGGTGACAATGAAGTGATTGGAGCTATTGGTTGGTATGACGAATCTAAGCGCAGTAAAGTCAAATACACGGTTAACTACGATCGCCTCAACCGCATGATTGAGAAGGAGATTACCGAGCAAGATAGCACTCGCCGTTTCTGGCCAAGTTCCCCATGTAATGGTGAACTGGATTTCGGTGATGCGTGGCATGATGATAGTAAAGGCGATATGCACTTTTGGGACGTTTGGCATTCAGGAAAATCATTCAGTGCCTACCTTGACGTGAATCCTCGTTTTTGCTCTGAGTTTGGTTTTCAATCTTGGCCATCTTTTGCTGAAGTTAAGCGGTTTGTCCCTGAGCAAGACTGGAATATTACATCCCCAACTTTCGAACAACATCAGAAGAACCCTCGAGGTAATAGTATTATCACAGAGATGTTCACGCGCTATTTTCGTTTTCCCTCTGGATTCGAGAGCATGCTGTATTTAAGTCAAGTTCAGCAGGCAATCGCGATCAAAACTGCATGCGATCATTGGCGTGCCATTTCTCCAGTTTGTCGCGGCATGCTGTACTGGCAACTCAACGACAATTGGCCTGTCAGTTCTTGGTCTAGTTTGGAATACAGTGGTCGATGGAAGCAGTTGCACTACCATGCGAAGCGATTTTTTGCGCCACAGTATTTGGTATTTTCCGAGCATACAGGCAAGTTGAGCCTACATTTGCTCAATGATGCCAAAGAGTCCGCAAGCGTCAACACACTGCTTAAGTGGGTAGATTGGCAAGGGGAAGAAAAGCAATGTTGGAGCTTAGAACAAACAGTCATAGCAGACAGCAATACGATTTTGTGGCAATTGGATGAATCGATCGAGAAGGATGAACTTACGTCAGGCTTCTTCTATGTTGAAGCGCAAATCGGTGAAGACAGAATAAGCAACACATGGTTTAGTACTCACGAGCTAAAAACCTTGCCGATAGCGAAAGCCAATATAGATGTCTCTATTGAAGGGAGGCGAATTACATTGATTGCGGATAAGCCTGCGTTTTTTGTTCATTTGGAGAGTGATGCTGATGGAAGGTTCAGTGACTCTAGCTTTACTCTGTTGGTCAACGTTCCAATGACGGTTGAGTATTTAGGTGATGATGTTTCAGGTATGCAGCAGTCGTTGAGGGTATACCACCTTAATGATTAAAGCGGGCATAGAACATCTATATGCTGATAACTAAAAAGGGAGCGTTTGCTCCCTTTTTAGTTACCAAGTATCCGTTATTAAGCTTAGGTTGAGACAGAAGACTATTTAAGTTTCTGATGGACCCGATAGCTAACGACAAAGCCAATGTAGAATAGTGCAGCAAGAGTAATCACTGCCGTCGCGTACGCCAGCAGGCTGTTTAACCCTAAACCAAAAGCCAGAGTGAAGGCGATACCATGAATGGCTTCCGCAGGGATTCGGTACCAAGCAGCGTGGACGGAAGATCCGAATAGGATAAAGGTACTAAGTAAGACAATCGTGCCGCCTATAAAGCCGACCCATCTGCTGTTGTTCATGTTGCAGTCTCAGGGGTTACCGAGGTAACGTAACAAAATATTTCAGAGTCGTATTATACAACCGATCATCGCGAAAAGCGCTAGAGAAATTTCGCGGATAAAACAGAGTGTTTTAATTCGAACAAAAGAATACGACCATAGCCAACTTAATACAGGAATAACAAAACATGTTGAGATTTATACAACGTCGCCGCATTAAGAAAGTGATTAAGCTAATGAGTACCAGATTGATAGTGGGATACGGCAGTCGTGAGTACTTTTCGGTTGGTCAGGTAAAGACGAGCACCAGCGAGTTAAGCTTAAGCGCGTGCCAACAAAAAATTGCGTTGGCGTTGTATGCGAATCCGCAAGATCTTGATTTGGAAAACCAACCAGAATTGCAAGCAATACGCTCAGACGTGGCGCATGATTTCTTTTCTGGTGCCGATTATACCGCTCAAGATGTGCTTAATTTACTCGGCTCTGGTGGCTGGAAAGGCGGTCGAATGGAAGATGGAATGTCTCATCATTTTGGTATGCACAGTCGCTATTAAAAACATGCGTTAATTTTATAAATTCGATAAATATTTTTGCTGTTAAAGATTAATTAAATTTTCTTTCAATTGGGTAACAATTACCTAATTATGCACCCGAATCCCAGCGCGTCGCTGGACTGGTTGGATTGCATACCATGAAATTAATCATCAAAGGATTGGGGCTGAGTGCTCTTGTGCTCAGCATGTTTGCTCATGCAGATAGCAAAACGTTGAACGTTTATGCATGGGGTGGCTATTTGCCGGAATCATCGTTAAAAGCGTTTGAAAAACAAGAAGGCGTTACGATTAATTATTCGACCTTTGAGAATAATGAATCAATGTACACCAAGCTAAAATTGCTAAAAGGTTCTGGCTACGATGTGGTTTTTGCTTCTGCGTACTTCATTGAAAAAATGGGGCGAGAAGGGCTGCTTTCGAAAATAGATCACGCTCAAGTGCCAAACATGCAAGACACAATGGACGGTTTACTTGGCCAAGCGCACGATCCGAAAAATGATTACTCGCTGCCTTATATTTGGGGCATTACCGGGATCAGCTACAACGAATCCATGGTTGAGCAACCAGTGACCAAATGGGCAGACTTATGGGAGTCTCAATACGAACAACAAGTCATGTTGATCGATGACGTGCGCGATGTGTTTGGTATGGCGCTTAAGAAAAATGGCCATAGCGTGAATACAAAAGACGAAGCTGAAATCGAACAGGCTTTTGATTCTCTAGTTGCGCTGAAAAACAACGTATTACTGTATAACTCAGATGCGCCGCAAGTCCCTTACGTGTCCGGTGAAACATCGGTCGGCATGCAATGGAACGGCAACGCATTCCAAGGGCAGGTTGAAATGCCTGAACTGAAGTTCGTGATGCCGGAAGAGGGCGCGGTATTGTGGATGGACAACTTCACTATTCCGTCTGGCAGTAAAAACAAAGCATTGGCGCATAAATTTATTAACTTCATGTACCAATCAGAGAACCAAGCGGAAATCGTGACCAGTTTGGGTTATGCGTCGGCAACAAACGCTGGGCGTGACAAATTGCCAGAAGAGTTGAAAAATAACCGTACTATTTTCCCTTCATCAGAAGACATGAAAAAAGGCGAGTTTATTAATGATGTTGGCGCAGAAACGTTAGCGATTTACGAAAAGTACTGGCAACGTTTAAGAACGCAATAAGCAACGTCTTTGCCTATTGTTAGGCTTAAAATCGTTCAAATTTGGATTCCCCTCATCACGAAAGTGGTGAGGGGAATTTTTTTATAGGTTTTGTACTGCGAGTGTTGCTACGCGGCACGCTTTACGAGGCAGAAGTGCTTTTTACCGCGTTGCAGTAACCAATATTGATCAAACAGTGGGAAGCTTAAACTCGGGTTATCAGCCGCCACTTTTTCACCGTTTACACTGATGGCGTTGTTGCTGATGTGTTCGCGTGCAACACGCTTCGAACTTGCTAAGCCCGACTCAATCAACAGCTCAACCAAATCTTGTTGTGTGCTCTCAATGCTTGGTAAACCATCCAACTCCAACTGTTTTAATTCACCCAAACTCAGTTGTTGCACATTACCGCTGAATAAAGCTTGAGTGATACGCTCGGCACTGGCTAGGCCTTCTTCGCCATGAACAAATCGCGTCATTTCTTCAGCGAGAATACGTTGTGCTTGTGGCTTACCTTGGCTTGCTTGGTCTTGCGCTTCAATGCTGGCAATTTCTTCGCAGCTCAAGAATGTGTAGTAACGCAAGAAGTGGTAAACGTCGGCGTCTTCTGCGCCAAGCCAGAACTGGTAGAACGCGTAAGGAGAGGTCTTGCTAGGATCTAGCCATACTGCACCACCTTCAGTTTTGCCAAATTTGGTGCCATCGGATTTGGTGATCAGCGGCAGAGTTAAGCCAAATACTTGCTCACCATTTTGACGGCGAGTTAAATCGATCCCGCTGACGATGTTTCCCCATTGGTCATTGCCACCGATTTGCAAACGGCAACCGTATCGACGGTTTAGCTCGGCAAAATCATACGATTGCAGTAGGGCGTAGCTAAATTCGGTGAAGGAGATACCTTGGTCAGGTCGTTGCAGGCGTTGTTTTACCGATTCTCGGTTGACCATAGTATTGATCGAGAAGTGCTTACCCACATCGCGGAAGAAGTCGATCACATTGATCGCTTTCATCCAGTCAGCGTTGTTCACCATGATCATCGGCTTGGTCAGTTGGTGATTCATCAACTGCTGAATTTGATTAGAAAGATCGTTAACCCAGCCTGAGACGATTTCCTCTGAGTTCAGACTGCGCTCAGTCGCTTTAAAGCTTGGGTCACCAATCATACCCGTTGCACCGCCAATCAAGGCAACAGCTTGGTGTCCGGCATCTTGAAAGCGCTTAAGCATAATCAAAGGCACGAGGTGGCCGATATGTAAGCTGCCAGCTGTAGGATCGAAGCCGCAGTAAACGGTTTGTGGCTGTAAGAGAAGTGTCTGAATTTCTTCCAAATCGCTGGCTTGTGCAATCAAGCCGCGATCTTGTAAATCTTGCAGTAATGGTGTCGTCATTCTTTTTGTCTGTTTTAGTGGTTGTTACATTCAGACTAAAACGCGACACCTTTTCTCGATATATCCCTTAAGGGACAGTTTTTTATCTTGAATGGAGAATGAGGTGATTGAGGAAAAGCTGGAATAACTCACTCAATGAAGACACATTTAATTGCGAGTAAATTCGCTTTCGATGATTTTTGACCGTGCCTTGAACTAAGTGTAACCGCGCGGCAATTTCTTTGGTGTCAAACCCTTGAGCGAGAAGCGAAGCCACCTCTTGTTCGCGACGGGTGAGTGATTCTACGCCAAACGTTGCTAAAGCTTGCTCAATGGCTAATCGCATACTGCCAGAATAAGCACTCTGTGCAAAAACAGGCTCAGAAAAGGTAAATTCCGTTTGTTTCCAATGCTGCTGACAAAGCGACTGAATTATCGGGAAATAGGGCTTTAGCTTATTTATTTGTTGCTGAGAAAAGTATTTTCCATCAGTCATATATCCGAAGTACAGCATGACCCAACGGCCAGATTCAACTTCGACTAGCATGCTAAGCTCGTCTTTCCACCCTGTTTGATGATAGAACTGCTCGCAGTATGAGGTGAAGTCAACGCCTTTACGCGCCACGTCTTTGAGCGTAAATACGCCTTGTTGCTTTGTCTCGTTTAGTTTGAGAAAAAAAGGGTCATTTTGAAATGAGTCAGTAAGGTAGAGTTGAAAAAGTAACTCTCGCTCGTTCTCAATTGAGTCGTAGAGATAAATAGGATGTTTACCTTCTCGGTAACCTAAAATAACTGCGCAATCAAAATGAAAAAGAGTGCGAATGACACGCATAAGTTTAGGAGTAAAGTTAGGCGTGTTAAGAGCAGAAATTGCTTCTGCTAGCAGATTATTAAAGTTATTGTCAGGCATGGGATACCGAATTGCAGGTGGTTTTGCGCAAGCATAACCAAAAGCAATCCAACGAGAAAGGGAAGTCGCCATCTTCTGGTGACTTCCATAGAGAAAGTTGCGTAAGTGCTCAGTTTTGAGGAATCATATCCCCGTTAACTTATTGATAAGGGTGCATAACAACGGTTTTATTTAAGCGATTAGTTGCTATGCATTACTGCGAGTTAGTGAGCTCTTCGTTAACCCAATATTTAGAACCAGACACGTTAGCATCGATGAGCAAACCTTTAGCGTTCAACTGATAGACGGCGACGCCGCTGTTAAATTGTTTTGAAAGTTGCTCTGAATCTTCGCCCGCAACAGCAGAGGCTTCACTTGTGGCCTCCCATCCTTCGTTGACGAACGTATCAAAGTCTTCTTTGCTCTCAAACAGAACCACTTGTTGGTAAAATTTGCCGCCAGCCCCAAGTGCAACGCCCAAACCAAACATATTCATATAAGTGCGTTCTTCTGTTTCCTTATTCACTGCGACTCCTGACCCTGAGTTGGTGTGAAACAGCAAAGATAATTTACGAGAATCAAAGACCGCGTAGCCGTACGCGTTGTCGTAAATAGCTTTTGCCTCCGGCTTTTCATTAAATAACTTGAGCAAAGCGCTATCTGCCATTAAGTCCACGGCTTGGCGAGCTTCTTCTGGCGTATCGCCTTCCATCAGCTCATCAATTTTTTTGTCGGCAGCATCTATCCATTCTTTGCTTTTCTCGATGCTGGCTTCTGTCCATTCGCCTGCGGTATTGATCGCTTCCTCGGACCAATTCGTGAAATCTTGCCACGCTTGTTTTGAAAACGCTTTGGTGTCGTCCCAAGCATCTTGGGCAGTATCAGAAACTGCGTCGCCAAGCTCAGACATTTTATTGGAAATTTCATCCCAATCGGCATAAGCAGGGGATGCCAGGAGCATCAATGTAGTAAGGAGTGCGATAGGCTTTTTCATCAAATTCTCTCTGGAGTTATCGATATACCATTCATTTTAGGTCATCAGACTTTGATAATGAAATTGACTAAATGACGAACTTGAGAGAGGAATCACGAACTGATTGTGAAATGACGTGTGAATAACAAAGCCCTCACAAGGGGAGTGTGAGGGCTAGAGTTTATCGTGTGTTACTTGCTGCTAACTTTACCTAGTTTTAACCAAGTATCGATAACCGTATCTGGGTTTAGTGATACAGAGCTAATACCTTGATCCATTAGCCATTCCGCTAGGTCGTCGTGGTCTGATGGGCCTTGACCACAAATACCAACGTATTTGCCTGCTTTTGTTGCCGCGTCAATCGCCATCTGAAGCATCACCTTAACCGCTGGGTTGCGCTCATCAAATAGATGTGCGACATCGCCAGAGTCACGGTCAAGACCAAGCGTTAGCTGAGTCATGTCGTTTGAGCCAATCGAGAAGCCATCAAAGTACTTCAAGAACTCATCGGCAAGGACCGCGTTGGATGGCAGTTCGCACATCATGATGACTTTAAGACCCTGATCGCCACGGCGCAGATCAAACTTCGCTAGCAAATCAATCACTGATGCTGCTTCGCTTGGTGTACGAACAAATGGGATCATGATTTCAACGTTTTTCAGACCCATTTCGTTACGAACGCGTTTGATTGCTTGAGTTTCTAGCTCGAAGCAGTCTTCAAACACTGGAGAAATGTAACGAGACGCGCCACGGAAGCCAAGCATTGGGTTTTCTTCATGCGGTTCGTATGCTTTACCGCCAACCAAGTTGCTGTATTCATTAGACTTAAAGTCAGACATACGAACAATAACACGTTTCGGCCAAAATGCCGCAGCAATGGTTGCGATACCTTCTGTCAGCTTGCTTACGTAGAAATCGATAGGATCTTTGTAACCACGAATACGCTGAGTGATTTCTGCTTTTAGCTCATCGCTTTGTGCATCAAAGTTAAGTAATGCTTTCGGGTGGATACCAATCATCTTATTGATGATGAATTCAAGACGAGCAAGACCAACACCTTCATTTGGAATTTGTGCGAAGTCAAACGCGCGATCAGGGTTACCCACGTTCATCATCACTTTTGTTGGTAGCAGTGGCAGTTCATCAACAGAAGAGCGTTTTACATCAAATTCAAGTTCACCTTGGTAAACGTAGCCCGTTTCACCTTCAGAACAAGATACTGTCACGGTTGCACCATCGGTTAACTTGCTTGTCGCATCGCCACAGCCAACGATTGCAGGAATACCAAGCTCACGAGCGATGATGGCAGCGTGACAAGTACGGCCACCACGGTTGGTTACGATTGCAGATGCTTTTTTCATCACTGGTTCCCAATCTGGGTCAGTCATGTCTGTAACTAGCACGTCACCTTCTTGGACTAAAGACATTTGGTCCAGAGAGTCAACCAAGCGAACCACGCCTTTACCGATGCGCTGACCGATTGCACGACCTTCAACTAAAACATCCGCTTTGTTTTGTAGCTCGTAGCGCTCAATCACGTTTTGTTCCGTTTGTGAACATACGGTTTCAGGACGCGCTTGAACAATGTACAGCTTGCCATCAATGCCATCTTTTGCCCATTCAATGTCCATTGGACGCTGATAGTGCTTTTCGATGATCATTGCTTGTTTTGCGAGCTCTTTAATCTCGTCGTCGTTCAATGAGAACGTGTTGCGCTCTTCATCAGAAGTATCAACGATGTCAACTTGTTTGCCGATTTCTTGGTTATCTGAGTAGATCATTTTGATCAACTTAGAACCAAATGTTTTCTTAACGATTGGGTGTTCGCCTGCTTCAAGCATTGGCTTGTGAACGTAGAACTCGTCAGGGTTTACTGCACCTTGAACGACCATCTCGCCTAGACCCCATGAAGAGGTGATGAAGACAACTTGGTCGAAACCCGATTCAGTGTCTAGTGTAAACATAACACCCGACGAGGCTTTATCTGAACGCACCATTCGTTGGATACCCGCAGATAGCGAGATGCCACGGTGGTCGAACCCTTGGTGAACGCGGTAAGAAATCGCACGGTCGTTAAATAGAGAAGCGTAAACGTGCTTAGTTGCTTCTAGTACTGCGTCGATGCCTTTCACGTTCAAAAACGTTTCTTGCTGACCAGCAAAAGAAGCATCAGGTAGGTCTTCTGCCGTAGCAGATGAACGAACTGCGACTGAAAGCTCAGGATTGCCTTCGATCAGTTCTTGGTAGTTTTCACGAATTTCTTGTTCAAGGTCCGCAGGGAAAGGGGCCTCTAATACCCATTGACGAATGTTTGCACCTGTCTTACGCAGAGCTTCTACATCTTCAACGTCTAGTTCATCGAGTAATTGGTGAATACGCTCATCCAAACCTTCGTGGTCAAGGAATTGGTTAAACGCGTATGAGGTTGTCGCAAAACCATTTGGTACAGAAACGCCTGCGTTTGCTAGGTTAGAAACCATTTCGCCAAGTGAAGCATTCTTACCGCCGACTTTGTCGACATCATCCATGGATAGGCCATTGAACCAGAGGGTGTTCTTTTGCATGTCTTTCTCCAGAAACATTGCAGCTTAGTAGGGGGACTTAAATCGATCTAAACAAACGCATGTTGGCGGTTATTACACGTTGACCATACATTGCTTCATTTAGATTGATATCAAAGGCAAACGATTACGTTCTGGCTGAAAAAAATTCAAAAGAATTTTTAAAGCTGTGGTGAACCTAACTGAAAGCCAAACTGATTTATTAATATTATGTGTACCATCCTACTCAAAAGATTTTGAAAAATTAAACAGAAATGCAAATAAATAACCAAAGTCGTGATGTGTTCTATGTTTCTGACGGTACGGCGATAACATGTGAGACATTAGGGCATGTTGTTCTCGGTCAATTTCCGTTCATTCCTAACGAAAAAACCTTTCCGTTTGTTGAAAGCCAGGACAAAGCTACTGACGTAGTCAAAGAAATTGAAACTTCCTACCAGCGCAATGGCGTCAAACCTCTGGTCTTTTTCTCAATTGTCGTTCCAGAAGTACGTGAAATGCTGCTTGAAGCGCCGGCATACAGTTACGATGTTTTGGAGAGTATTGTGCAGAAAGTGCAAGACGACATTCAGATGGCACCAAAGCCTAAGTTGCAGCGTTCTCGCAGCGTGGGGAAAGATTCCGACACCTATTTTGACCGTATTGCGGCTATTGAATACACATTGGCGCATGATGATGGCATCACGCTAAAAGGGTTGGAACAAGCCGATATTATCCTGCTGGGAGTATCGCGCAGCGGAAAAACGCCGACTAGCTTGTACATGGCGATGCAATTTGGTTTACGTGTTGTGAACTATCCGTTCATTGCGGAAGATGTGAAGATGATGCGTTTGTTGCCTGAATTTGAGATCCATCGTCATAAGTTGTTTGGGCTGACGATCGATCCCGAGCGCTTGACTGAAATCCGTGAGAATCGTTTGTCTGGAAGTGATTACGCTAGCACAGAGCAGTGCAAGCTGGAGCTAGACACTGTTGAGGCTTTGTTTAGAAGAGAGGCGATCCCATATATCAATACGTCCTCTCTGTCTGTTGAGGAAATTACTACGCGTATTCTGGAAAAAGCAGGAATGAAGCGTCGCTTGTTTGGCTAACAAGAGACGCTCATGTCGCTATGTGTAAGAGGAGGTGAGGTGTGTACCTCCTCTATCGAATGAACCTTAGACAGAATTAATAGTATTGGAACATCTTTTGGATGTCTTGATAGTTTTTGGTCTGAGTCAGTGACAGCATCAGTAAGATACGTGCTTTTTGTGGGTTCAATGTACCAGCGGCAACAAAGCCGTATTTTTCGTCATCAATTTCAGCATCCAAAGTGGTTGAGCCGCTAGGCGTTCGGGAGCTTCTTACAACAACAACGCCATCTTTACTCGCTTTCTCTAGCTCATCAAACACAGTGTGGTACAAGTTACCATTACCGACACCAGCACTTACGATGCCGTCAAACTTCGCATCCACAAAGGCTTTCACTGGCAAATTGGAGGCATTTGCATAGTTATAAACAATACCGACCTTAGGCAACTTAGTAAGCTTTGATACATCGAATGGGGTTTCTGTCGTATGTTTACGCTCTGGGCTTCGTTGATATTTGGCATCGCTATTATGAATGTAGCCGATAGCACCAAAGTTGGGTGACTGGAAAGTGCTGACGGAGGTTGTATTGGTTTTTGTCACATCTCGCGCATCGAAAATCGTGTCATTCATTGCGACTAGCACGCCACGTCCTTCTGAATCTTCATCGGTGGCTGTTACGACTGCATTGTATAAGTTGACTGGTCCATCAGCACTCATTGCGGTGGAAGGACGCATTGCACCGACGATCACGACAGGCTTTTTGCTCTTGACGGTCAGATCAAGGAAGTAAGCGGTTTCCTCTAACGTATCCGTACCATGAGTAATGACGATGCCGTCAACATCATCTTGAGCGAGTAGCTCATTAACTCTTTTCGATAATTTTAGCCACACTTCATCATTCATATCTTGTGAACCGATACTGACCACTTGCTCTCCAGAAATATCGGCAATGTTGGTCATACTCGGCACCGCAGTAATCAATGATTCAACGCCGACTTTACCTGCTGTGTAGTTTGACTCGGTTGCAGATTGACCTGCGCCTGCTATGGTGCCGCCAGTGGCAAGAATTTTAATGTTCGGAAGATCGGATTGCGCGAAAGACAAAGAACTAAGGCACAAACCAAGGGTTATCGTACTGAGGCGGAAAAGATTTTTCGTCATGGGAATCACCTGCTGTTAGGTTGGATGTTGGGGAACTCATCTATCCTAAAAACAGCGGGTTAGATTTTTTGAGTACTAGTTCAACAAATTGCAGATGAAGATCGTGATCAACTAATCACTTAAAGAATATTAAATCAACCAGTTAACCTAATTGGCGTGCTTCTTTAACAAGTGAGATGTGCTAGTAACGTGCACAACGTGTTAAGTCCTATAATTTATTGATTTATAAATAACGGAGGTAGGAGTCTCGTGATGAGGTTATTAAACATGAATTTAGCCGTGCAATTTTCCAAAGTTTACAGTGTAAAAAAAAGCGGCTTTACCCCGGAACAGATAAAAGCCGCTTGCCAATGATGTGTTAATTCACATCTTATCGCATAATCATTTGTTCACGACCAGGACCCACAGACACCATTTTTACTGGTACGCCCATGAGTTCCTCAATGCGTAGAACGTATTTCTGTGCTGCTACTGGAAGCTCTTCAAACTTACGACAACCTGTGATGTCCTCGCTCCAGCTTTCCATCTTCTCGTAGATTGGCGCAAGAGAGGCAGTTTGAGGCCAGATTGGGTTTTCGCTGTGGTCGCCTTCGTAGCCAACACAGATTTTTAGATCGTTAAGGCCTGTCAAACAGTCTACTTTCGTTAGCGCAATTTCAGTTGCGGCTTGCAGTTCAACGCCATTCTTCGTAGCGACTGCGTCGAAGTAGCCCATGTCGCGTGGACGACCCGTAGTTGCACCGAACTCGCCAGCAAGTTCGCGGAAAGCGTCTTGCTCTTCCATTGCAGTGATCAACGTACCAGTACCCACTGATGAGCTGAAGGCTTTTGCAACCGCAATAACGCGTTCAGGACGAAGTGCCGGAAGGCCACTACCGATACCCGCGTACATTGATACAACGTTAGAAGATGTTGTCCAAGGGTACTCACCGTAAACAAGGTCACGACCCGCACCAAGCTGCGCTTCGAACAATAGAGTTTTGTCTTTCGCTTGTAGTTCTTTTAGAGGAAGCGTTACGTTGCAAATTGAATCGCGCCAAGGTGCAGAGACTTCTAGCAGCCAGTTCGCCAGTTCTTCAGCGGTTTGTTCAAACTCGAACGTCGGGTAAAGTGCACGCAGTTGCGGCAGTTTCCAATCCATCATGAATTGAAGGCGTTCAACCAATACTTCTGGTTGCTTCAACCAACCAACTAGGATGCCTTTCTTCATTACGCGGTCACCGTACGCAGGTGCAATACCTTGACGAGTTGAACCGTATGCTTTGTCGCCTAAACGCTGTTCTTCTAGCGTATCTTCTAGTGCGTGTAGAGGTAGACACAGTGTTGCGCGATCAGAGATGCACATATTCACTTTTACGCCTGCTTCTTCAACTTCCGCAATCTCCTGAGACAGCAACGCAGGGCTGATAACCATACCCGGACCTAACACTGCCAAACAGTCTGGGTTGAATACGCCACTTGGAAGCTGGTGCAGCTTGAACGTACCTAGATCGTTAACCACGGTGTGACCCGCGTTGTTACCACCTTGGAAACGAATGCTCGCAGAAGCTTGCTCTGCCAAAAAGTCAACGATGCGGCCTTTGCCTTCATCACCCCAGTTTGCACCCACAACAACGATAGACGACATAATTTAATCTCCAAAAACAGATGCAAAAATCTTAAGGTGTTCGCCATAATAAGAGAAATTAATTATACTCATTAACTTGATAAGAATCTCATATCGGAATTGGCAATGTTAGATTTGAACTGGCTGCGAACCTTCGTAACTCTTGCAGAGGTAAAACACTTTGGTAAAACAGCGACGGAACTGCACATGACGCAGCCGAACGTAAGTTTGCATATCAAGCAGTTGGAGCAAGCCACGCGCACGAAATTGATTGAGCGAAATCCTGTGCAGTTGACGCAAGCGGGGAAGCGTTTGTTAGTTACGGCGCAGCGGATGCTCAATGAGCTGCAAATTTGTCAGTCGGATCTCAATGCCATCAACGATCTTACGCAGGGGACGCTTTCTATTGCGGCGAGCGATATTGTTTCACGTTTACTGCTTATCAAACCATTTCAGCAATTCAAAAGTGAATATCCGGGGATCGACTTGGCATTGTTCAACACCACATCTTCTCAAGCGGTGGATTTGGTGAAAAGTGCACGTGCCGATATCGGCTTTGTTATCGCACAAAAAGAGAGTCAACCGCTGCATTTTACGCCTCTCACGCAGATTCACTGGTGTGCGTTTGGCGATAACATTTTTGAGTGGCAAGACAATCGAAAAGAGAGCCAGACGCTGATCCTGCTAGGGCACGATACTCGAACCCGAGAGCTGATTGATGCGTCTTTACCTGAACTAAATCTGCCTAAGCATCGCGTGATGGAAGTGGGCAGTGTGGAAGCACAAATCGACTGGGCGGAAGCGGGGTTTGGGACTGCTATTGTGCCGGATTTCTCGCTCGATCCGAGATTAAAGCTTTCCCGAGAAGTTACGCCTTTGCCAAGTTTTCCAAACACTGATTTCGGCTACATCGTGCGTCAAAATCAGGTGTTATCCAAAGCG
Organism: Vibrio sp. Vb0349; assembly: GCF_033338975.1. Classification (NCBI taxonomy): domain Bacteria; kingdom Pseudomonadati; phylum Pseudomonadota; class Gammaproteobacteria; order Vibrionales; family Vibrionaceae; genus Vibrio; species Vibrio sp. Vb0349. The sequence continues at coordinate 228,013 of NZ_JAWOTS010000005.1, forward strand.
GCAAAACAGTTGTTGGCTTGGGTTGGCGAGAATGTGTCGGTGGTTGAGGGCTAAGGCGATGAAAGAAAAGGCCATGAAAGAAACGAAGATTACGATTTCGCTCCCATCCTTGATTCACCGTATTGGGGGCGACCATGCCAAGCGAGCGAAAACACTCGCAGCAGAAAAACAGTGCGATCTTAAGCGAATTAGACGATCTCGTCACTGGCAAATCTCAGGCGAGGCTTTGGATGTAAAAGCGTTTTTAGAGCTTCTCAAAAACGAAGAAGCAGAGACGATGCGATTTGCGATCAACAAAATCGAACAAGCTCTACTTGCTCACCAAGACAAATTGGAACCTTTGGACGTGAAGTTGATACGTTTGGTGAGACAAAACCCAAACATCACCTTAGCGGAGCTGATGGCTGAAACGAACTGCACGTTAGTTCAAGCTCGCACGGCACGATTTGATGCTGAGTTGCTTTAAGATCGGTTTGTGGTTTACTCACTTTATTAACAGATGTTAGGGTACCGATCAAAATCACTCACTAAGACCATTTTATTATGGATATTTGGCAGCTTCTCCTTTTTATTCCTGCTTGCTTCGCTCTAAATATGGCTCCAGGCCCAAACAATTTATTGGCAATGAATAATGCGCGTTGTTACGGCTTTAGGGCCGCGTTTACGGCCAGTTTAGGCAGAATTGCTGCTTTTTCAGCGATGATTGCGTTGTCTGCATCAGGTCTGGCTGTGATTTTGTATACGTCAGAAATGCTATTTTTGGCAATAAAGTTAGTAGGGGCGCTGTATCTACTGTGGATTGCGTTCAACCTTTGGCGTTCAGAGTCCAGTCCGATCTCTGACTTGGACAATTCGCGCAATTACGCAGGACTTGCGAAGCAAGAATTTACGCTTGCTGCTGGCAACCCGAAAGCGATACTTATTTTTACTGCATTCTTGCCGCAATTTGTTGATGCCAATGCCAACGTTCAAGAGCAGTTTTTTGCCCTTGGCTCGACGTTTTTGATATTAGAAATGGTCGCCATTTCAATCTATGCCATCTTTGGTTTGTACTTGAGACACTGGTTTTCAAATCCCAAAATGGCGAAACGTTTCAATCGCGGATGTTCGTTGTTTTTAGCCGCATCAGGGGCGAATTTGCTACTAAGTAAGCAATAACAACACATCATCTCTGTAGATTATTTTTCTATAAAAAGAGCCGCTGATGTTACATCAGCGGCTCTTTTCGTTGATGCATCGATTATTTATTGTTACCACATCAAATCGTCAGGCACGACGAAATCTGCGTATGGGTCGTCTTCTGCTGGAATGTCCGATTCAGATTCTTTTTGTTCGATGATGACGGACTCATCACGTTGAGCAATTTTATTCGCTACTCCACGTGGAATGACAACATAGCTTTCACCAACAATTGCGATTGCCAAAATACCTTTAATCAACTGCTCGCGGATAAGTGAATCTACATAAAGAGATTTCACTAGCGTACCGTGAGTGAAGTTGTATTTGATGTCGCCATCTTTTAAGTCGATCTTGTTCATCTCAATCAATTGATTGATCTGCGCTTTGATCTCTTTGTTTAATCGCTCAGCATTTTGCTGCTCGCTCAATTGTTTATCACGCTCTAACTGTTGGCGTTTATTCTCTTCAACCGCCGCTTTTACTTCGCGTGCTTGAACGCGTGATTTTTTAGAGCCTTTCTTCGCTTTCTTTAGTTTCTTTTCATTAACTAAGCCAGCTTTCAGCATTTGTTCTTGAAGGGTAAGTTTTGCCATGTTTTATCCAGTTAGTGCGCAATTTTGGGCATTTTACCCACTATTGCCACTTGTAGTAAATAATAGTGCTTTCTATGGGTCTAAAATGTTTGGTTGGCTTGTTATCTCTTTAATGGAAAGTGCAAAGCGGGCCTTCTCCAAAGCCCGCGAGCATTACTGAAATCTAGGTGGGTTATGGCTGCCACTGTTTAGATGTGACGAGGTTATCCATCACTTTGTTTACCGCTTGATGCGCTTTGTCGACAATGGTGTCTATATCGTTGCGATTCGCGATAAGCGGTGGAGCAAAACCGAGGATGTCACCATGTGGCATAGCGCGAGCGATTAAGCCTTGCTCTAAACAGGCTGCCGCGATTTGCGGACCTACTTTCAAGTTTGGATCAAAGTGTGCTCGGCGTAGTTTGTCTGAAGAAAACTCCAACGCATGCAACAAGCCAACGCCACGAGTATCACCGACCAATGGATGATCGTTAAACGTCTCCGCCATACGTTGCTGCAAGTAAGCGCCGACTTCGGCTGCGTTTTGCACCAGGCCTTCACGTTCAATGATATCGAGGTTGCAGTTCGCGGCTGCCGCTCCCATTGGGTGACCAGAGTAGGTATAACCGTGTCCGATAGCGCCCCATTGGTCGGTGCCGTTTTCTAGCACACTCCAAACTCGTTCACCGACGATCACGCCAGACAGCGGTTGATACGCCGAAGTTAATCCTTTCGCTACCGTGATGAGATCTGGTTTCATGTCGTAGTGCAGTGAGCCAAAATCGGAGCCGAGGCGACCAAAGCCACACACCACTTCATCCGCAATCAAGAGTACATCGTATTTGTCGAGTACTTTGCGAATCGCCTGCCAGTACCCTGCTGGTGGTGGCACAATACCGCCAGTACCGAGCACTGGTTCTGCAATCATTGCTGCTACCGTTTCTGGGCCTTCTTCCAAGATCATCGCTTCGAGTTGATCTGCGCAATATTGAGAGAATTCAAGCTCAGACATACTCTCGTCTTCACGGCGATAATAATATGGCGCGATGGTGTGTTTGATACGCTCAAGTGGTAAATCAAAATGGGCGTGGAACAGCGGCAAACCTGTCATTGAACCGGACGCGATACTTGAACCATGGTAGCCGCGGTCACGCGAAATGATTTTTTTCTTCTCTGGTAGACCACGAGCATTGTTGTAATACCACACCAACTTAAGTTGAGTTTCGTTCGCGTCGCTGCCTGACATGCCGTAGTAAACTTTGCTCATGCCTTCAGGCGCCATTTTGATGATGCGATCTGACAGTGTCACGAGCGCTTCGTTCGTATGGCCGACGTAAGTGTGGTAGTACGCCAGTTCTTTGGCTTGCTCATAAATCGCATCGGCCATTTCGGTCCTGCCATAGCCAATGTTCACACAATACAACCCGGCAAAGCCGTCTATCAGCTCGATGCCTTCTGAATCGGTGATGCGTATTCCGCTTCCGCTCGAGATAATTCTTCCCGGAAGCTCCCCGGCCGCATACTGCTTCAGGTGGGTTGAGGCATGAAATACTCTCTGACGATCGATCTCTAAAAGTTGTTGGGTTTTGTTACTCATGATCCTTCTCCTCGAATAATTGGATATCCATATTTCGTGTCTCAACTGCCACTGACGGTTGGTAAAGCGCCTAAGCAGCAGTATTTGATTTCACTGTATTCTTCAAATCCGTGACGGCTTCCTTCTCGTCCAAGACCAGACTGTTTCACGCCGCCGAATGGGATAGGGTGCCCTGTCATTTTAACGGAGTTCACGCTCACCATGCCAAACTCCAAACCGCGCATGCAGTGCCAAATTTGGTGAATATCGTGACCATAAACATAGGCAGCTAAGCCGTACTCAGTGTCGTTGCTCATTTCAATCACGGTATCTAAGTCTTGGTAAGGCAATACGCCTGCCACAGGACAAAAGTTCTCTTCGCGATACACCGCCATTTCAGGGGTTACATCGGCTAGCAATGTCGGCGCGAAGAAGTTTTCGCCTGGTACGGGCTGGTGGTATCCCGCTACCAATCGCGCGCCTTTGTCGAGCGCGTCACGCACCAAATCATGCGCTTTATCCACCGCAGTGCGATTAATAAGCGGTCCCATGGTGGTTTTTTCATCTAAGCCATTGCCCAAAACGATGTGGCTCATTTCTTTGGCAAACGCTTCCAAAAACGCTTCGTACTTATCGTCAGGGACGAAAATACGGTTTGCGGCCAAGCAGTCTTGTCCTGCGGTTTGAAACTTCGCATCCACGGCGGCTTTGGCTGCTTGCTCGACATCCATATCTGGCAGCACGATGAAAGGGGCGTTACCACCGAGCTCCATACTGCACTTCTTCACGGTTTGTGCCGCGTCGCGTAGCAATAGTTTGCCCACTCGAGTTGAGCCTGTGAACGAGAGTGCTTTGACTTTATCGGAGTGACACAAGGTTTGTGACACCATCACCGCATCGCCAGTGATCACGTTAAATACACCAGATGGAAAGCCAGCTCGGTCTGCTAATTCTGCCAACGCTAACGCAGAAAAAGGCGTTTCACTGGCAGGCTTAATGAGCACCGGACAGCCTATTGCTAGTGCGGCAGCGGCTTTGCGTGTGATCATGGCATTAGGAAAGTTCCATGGCGTAATCAGTGCTGCGACACCAATTGGCTCGCGCACCGTTGATAGCTGCGCATTCGGAATATGACTTGGGATGGTTTCGCCATAACAGCGGCGTGCTTCTTCGGCAAACCAACGAACAAAGGATGCGCCGTAGTCAATCTCACCTACAGCATCACCTAGTGTTTTTCCTTGCTCCATCACCATCAAATGAGCAAGGTCTTGCTTTGATTCTAGAATCAGGTCGTGCCAACGCATGAGAATTTCAGCGCGCTCTTCTGCTTGCATTTTTCGCCATTGACGAAAGGCTTGGTCGGCTTCATCAATCGCTTGATAGAGTTGTTGCTGAGATAGCTTAGTGATGTAACCGATGACCGTGCCATCTGCTGGATTATCCACCGGATGAAATTGATCACCACTTACCCATTTGCCATTCACGTACGCTAAACCTCTCACCAAACGTACGTCTTTCATTATCGCCATCATGTCGTGTGAGGCTTTTAATTCTTCAGCGTGTAAGCTGTGCAGTGCTGCCATGAGTCCTTCTCCCAGCATCGTTGTCCATAATGAAACTGTAATGGAGAAGTGACCGAAATAATTTCTGATACCGAGGTTTAAAACGTCAGAACTTTCTTTTTAGTGCCGTAAAATATTGTGTTTTTTCTGTTCACGCCTGATACGCATTTTTCCTTTTATAACAAAGCGTTTTGGTTTACTTCGAATGTGCCCGCATCACGTTTGATTGTTTTTGTCACAATGTAAGTAAAGTAGCGCTCAATGCCCACATCTGAGTCTAACCAGTTGTCGATAAGCCGCTGATATTGGTCGATATCTTCTGACTGAATTTTAAGGATGTAATCGACACCACCGCCCGTGGCATAGCAATCAGTGACTTCTGGTGAATGTTGAACCAGTTGCTCGAAGCGTTTGAACGCTTGGGCGTTGTGTTCTTTGAGCGTAACTTCAACCATAACTGACGTTCGTTTGAACAAAATATCGGTATTTACTTTTGCTCCGTAACCTTCAATGATGCCTGCTTCTTCCAGTTTTTTGACGCGCTCCCAGCAAGGGCTCACGGATAGGTTGATGGCCTCGGCAAGGTGAGATTTGGTGATACGACCATTATCATGAAGTATTTGTAGAATTTTTACGTCGTAGCGATCGAGGCGCATTATGAGTCTCCCTGTTGAATACTAATCATTTCATAAAGGCTGATGACTGGTCGCTGTTATAAGGTGCTTTCCAGTTTGCTTCTGGTATGCCATTTGTTTTGATTTCTTTAGTTGGCTTTTCAATCAGCCTATCTCGCCGCAGTCTTCGGCTATAACTGCGATAGTGTCACCGATATTCACCATAGCAGGAAAACGACGTGCCGCGAAAATACCATTGCGCTGTGACTTGTACTCAACGGGGGCGGTACCTGTGCGCTCGGTCGAGAAGATTCTCACTAATACATCGCCCTTTTTGACGGTATCGCCAAGATCAAATAAGTATTCTGTGATGCCGTGGTGCTGGCTTTGCACATAACAACTTGCATCAGGCATATCTAATAACTTAGTTGGTTGGGTTGGTTGTTCGTAGTCACCGGGCAAGTTGCCTGAGAAGCGTAAGAAGTTGCGAATGCCACGGTCGGAATAAGCGATGGTTTCTGGAGTGCTGGTTCCGCCTCCTCTTAGTTCGGTGGTAACAAAGATTTTTCCCTGAGACTCCACGGCAGTGTCATACAGGCTGGTGGCGTCCATTTCGAGCAAGATCATGGTGTAAGGTGCGCCAAACAGTTTTGCACCTAATATGCAGGCTTCTTCTTGATCGAGATTGTCGAGACGATGGGCAGCGGCGAACGGCACGATATCTAACGTTTTACCACCTGAGTGAATGTCTAACGCAAAATCGCACTTAGGAACTAGGTAACGAGTAAAATAATCCGCAATTTTCTCGGTCACTGTGCCTATGGGGTTGCCGGGAAAGCTGCGATTTAAATTCCCTTTATCGATAAACGACGTACGTGAGGCATTTTGTACCGCAGGTAAGTTCATCATGGGTACAATAATGACACGACCTTGGATTTGATCTGCCTGAAGCGAGTTCGTCAATTTTAGCAGGCTGGTGATGCCTTCGTATTCGTCTCCGTGATTACCGCCAGTAAGCAGTGCGGTTGGTCCGTGACCATTTTTGATCACGGTGATAGGTATCATAATACTGCCCCAAGCGGAGTCGTCATGTGAATAGGGCAGCGTTAAAAAGCCGTGCTGTACACCTTCTCGGTCAAAGTCTATGGTGGCTGTGATCGAGCTTTTTTGCATATCAAGTCCTTTTAGTTCTCAGACCTGGCTCAACAGAGCTTAAGGTTTGAAAAATTAGTGTTTAACAAATAAGTGGCGTGGAAAGTCACACAATGTTTTTGCTCCATCATGGGTAATGACGATACTTTCCGTTGTTTCTAACCCCCAATCTTTGAACCACAGCCCCGGCATAAAATGGAATGTCATGCCTTCTCTCAAGATGGTTTTATCGGTGTCTCGCAAACTCATGGTTCGTTCCCCCCAATCTGGCGGGTAGCTCAAACCTATTGGATAGCCACAACGGGCACCTTCGCGTGAGAATCCCGCTTTATCGAGAACCTGGTTTAGTGCATTGGCGATGTCGGCGCAGGTATTTCCGGGCTTTGCCACTTTTAGGCCTGCTTCAAGTCCTAAAGTTAGGGCTTCGTCGGCTCGTTTGAACTTGTCGTCAGGCTCGCCAAGAAAAATAGTGCGTGAGAGTGGACAATGGTAACGGCGGTGCGCCCCTGCAATTTCAAAAAACGTCCCTTCGCCTTTCTTGAAGGGTCTGTCATCCCAAGTCAGGTGAGGTGCGGAAGCATCAGAGCCTGATGGCAAAAGCGGCACAATCGCGGTGTAATCGCCAAAGTGGTCTTCATGCCCGAGCACGGCTTGGCGGTTAATCTCGGCAACAAGGTGGTGTTTCGGTAATCCTGGTTCAATCATGTCGAACGCGACGCGGTGCATATTTTCAACAATGCGAGCGGCACGGTACATGTATGCCAGTTCTTGATCGGATTTAACGGCGCGGCACCAGTTGACTAGTCCGGTTGCATCGAGAAGTTGAGCATTCGGTAGGTGCGTAGTGAGTGATTCGTAAGCGGTGGCGCTAAAGTAATAGTTATCTTTTTCTACGCCGATGCGACCACGATCCCAAAGGCGCGGAGCCAGTACGGCTTCGACCAGGAAATCCATCGGGTGTAACGGCGGGTTCATTACATAATGGTCTGGATAGTAGGTAATGTTTTCTGCCGACATATACGCAGTCCTGTATGCTCCGTTGGCATCTTGGCAGCGTCCAAACCAAACAGGTTCATCAGATGGACCAACAACGACACATTGTGGCACGTAAAAAGACCACCCATCATAGCCTGTCAGCCACGCCATGTTAGAAGGGTCATGAATGATAAGGACATCCAATTCTCTTTCTTCCATCGATTGCCGAACTTTCGTTAACCGATCCTGGAACTCATCCAGTGTAAAATGCAAAGCAACGCCTCTCATATTTTCTCCTTGTTAGAAATCCGACGCCTTATGGGCCTTCGGAGACGCTGAGGTATTTCTACCTTCTACCAGCTAGCCAGATCTGCGTTAAAAATGATTGCAATTTACCTCTGGGGTTGTATTTGGATTAAACGATGCTGTTTAACATGTTTGTTTAACCCATACATTTCATGTCAATCATTACAATTGTGGTTTATTTTTGTGCATTTCACCTCGTTTTGTGAGTTAAAGTTCGCCATTTGTTAAATGGAAGTTACAATGAGCGTTAAAAATGAATCAATTAAAATATTGTGTCATGACAATTTCTTTGAACCCGATCATTCGGCCAGGCACCGCTAAGTACATCTCCATTGGCAACTATCTTGTCGAATGTGTCCGCAGTGGTTATCTAAAACCGGGGACTCGATTACCCACACATCGTGAGTTTGCAGAGCAAATTGGCGTCAGCGTACAAACGGTGAGCCATGCATATGGTTATGCAGAGAAAAAAGGGGCGATCGAGTCTTGGGTTGGGAATGGTACTTTTGTCAAATCAGGTTTTGTGGATGAAAGTACGGACACGGAGTTCATGCTGACACAAGAGATGAAAGAAACGCCGGATGAAATTGATATGTCGATTGCACATCCAGTGGTGACCGATCGCCACATTACGCTTTTTAATCAGGCGTTAATGGAGATTGCTGGGCAAACAAACAATCGTGGTTTGATCAGTAAAGCAAAGCCGGTAACAGGTCAGCCTCATCATATTGAGTCAGGAGCACGATTTCTAAGTAGCCAAGGGCTGGATGTGGGTGCCGATCAAATATTACTCACAAATGGTGCATGCCATGGTTTAACGTTGGCTTTAAGCACAGTTGTTGAACACGGTGATTTAGTTGCTTGTGGTCACTTGGTTGATCATGGCTTGATCTCTCGCTCGAGAATGCTTGGATTTAAGTTGCAACCACTTGAAATGGATGAGTTTGGTATAACGCCGGATGCATTTGAATGGGCATGTAAACACAAACCAATCAAGGTATTGTGTTGCACACCGAGCATGGCTAACCCGACTAGTGCGCATATGGATGTTGAACGCCGAGAGGCGATAGCGAATATTGCGCAGAAATACGACATCTATGTCATTGAAGATGACGTGTATGGAGCACTAGAACCTAACCGTGTCCCACCCCTTGCCACATTGTTACCCGAACAAGCTTTCTATGTCACCAGTTTAACCAAAGTTGTAGCGCCAGGCATGCGCACTGGCTATCTGACGGTCCCACGTCATTTTTTGCAGCACGCGATTGGTCGTTTAGCGGCAACGAGTTGGTCCGCGACTCCATTACCATTTGAAGTCGCTCATTTGTGGATCGAGAACGGTACGTTAAATCGACTTATTCGCTTTCAAGTCAATGAGTTTGCTAAGCGACAGCGAATAGCAAAAGCCGCTTTAGAAGGGCATGTTTATAGCTCGCACCCGAATGGACAGCACATTTGGTTGAGACTACCCGAGCAGTGGAATAGCGATGACCTGGTTGCTTCGGCAAAGCGTTCAGGGGTGCAGATCACGGGATATAAACCGTTTGTTCTCGATACTAATCAACCAATGCCTTACGTGCGAATCAGCTTGGGAGCAGAAACAAACCGAGGCTACATCAAACACGGGTTATCTGTGATTGCTGAAATTCTCGATACCAACCCTCCCACCTCACACTTTTTGGTTTGAACGATAGGTTATTTATGCTTTTAACTGATGGGCTTAAACGTTTGTAACTGAGTTTTTTCTTGTCGCCATTGCCTTGGCGATTTTCCCGTCCAGCGACGAAAGTGGCGGCTGAAGACCGCAGTTTCTGCATAGCCCAGTTGCAACGCGATATCGGTAATACTCTGAATATTCTCACTTAAACGCTGCTCGGCGAAATCCTGACGCACTTGCTGCAATAGCTGTCGATAACTCGTGCCCTGCTGCTTTAGCTTGCTTTGCAGCATTCTCGGGTGTAAATCCAATGCTCTGGCGACACGCTCCACGCTGCATTCTCCAGTCGATAGCAAACGACCAATCATGTTTGCCGCTTGGTCACTGAGATTGTTTGGGTAACGGGTTTGCAGCTCTTTGAGGTGCTGTTGAAAATGGCGCTCTAGTGCGTCTTCATCTTGGTGGTTCTTAGCGTTAAGCAGAGTCGCTTTAAGTAGGATACCGTCAAACTTATCACCGAAACGCAGTTTGTTCTGCTGGGCAAACTTGCTTTTTTCTACTTCCAATGTTGCGTGTTGAGTCAAATGTAGCGCGAAGTGACTTGCTTCAATATCAAGCAGACTGGCAATAAACATCGCCAGATGCGACACACTGAGCTGCATCAACTGCGCGATACCTCGTTCGCTGTGCACATCAATATTGAGCGACAACCGTACCCAATCATCTTGTGGCGTCATGTTGAGAGTGACCCCTGACGAATGCAGATAGAGAAAATCATTCACCCGCGCCAAAGCTTCACCGACCGTTTGCGCCCGGGAAACCAGCATTGGCAAGTCTCCCAAGCTCTGTAGGTTTTGACGCTCGGCGAGCAACACGCCAAACAGCGGTTGCTGACAACGAGCAGCCGCTTCCTCCAGCAATTCAGCCAACCTTGGATAAGCGAGATAGGTATCGGGATCGCGAAATTGCGCCGCAGACAGCCCGGCGGCAGCCATGATCTCAACCGGATTCTGCCCTAGTTCGGAAACCAAGCTATCAAATTTATCGGCGGCGCCACTTCGTACGATATACATGTCTCGATTTTTAAATGTTAATAAGTTGTAAATCGCAATATATCAAATTTACTTCGCAAAAAGTCAAGTGAGTGCCAGTGAGTTGATCTAAGTTACATTTTGATAACAACAACGCATGGATGAGAAGCAGTATGGAACTTATCAATAAAACGGCCATTGTGACTGGGGCGGCTGGTGGAATTGGCCAAGCCATCATTGCAAAGCTGAGAGAGCAAGGAGCCAAAGTGCTTGCTGTCGATATTTCAGAACAATCACTGCAAATGTACACAAGTTTTGACTCAAAGCAGTTGGGAACCTTTGTCGCGGACGTCTCCGATTACCAACAAGTTGAAGCTATGGTGAAGTGCGCGGTCGAACAGTTTGGCTCGCTTGACATCATGGTCAACAACGCAGGCATTGGCGCGCCGAAACCTCTGCTTGACCACGACCCAATTGCCGATTTTGAGCCGATCTCAAAGGTCAACCAAAATGGTGTCTACTACGGCATTCTCGCCGCTGGGCGACAATTCCAAGCACAAGGCACACCGGGCGTAATTCTTAATACATCGTCGGTTTACGCACAAATGGCGTCTGAGATGACTTTTACCTACAACGTCAGCAAAGCAGCGGTCGACATGATGACCAAATGCGCTGCATTAGAACTGGCACCATTGGGTATTCGTGTTTGCGCCGTCGCTCCGGGACGAGTTGATACTCCGATGTTAAGGCAATACGAAGAGATTGGCCTATGGAACCACATCCGCAAAGAACAGATGCGTCAAAACTTCACACAACCAGAAGAGATTGCTGATGTGGTGGCGTTTCTGGTCAGCGAGAAAGCCAACTGTATCAACGGTTGTACCATCAGCGCATCTGACGGTTTCGAGAATTTTAAGTACCCACTCATGGGATAGGCGAGCACGCCCCATTACAGCAATAGCGAGGATGTAAGTTATGTCATTACCAGAAGTTATTCAGCATCAAGATTTCCTATTAACTCTTAATACTAATGAAGAGTCGATCATCGAAGACGCGTTACCGGGTGTGGATGTTTACCCGTTGTTTCTTGATCCAGAAAACGGGACTTGGGTGGTTCGCGCCAAATTCAAACCGGGTATCACTCTGCCTAAGCACTACCACACTGGTGTGGTGCATTTCTATACCCTGAGTGGCGCTTGGCACTACATCGAGTATCCAGACCAAGTCCAAACCGCTGGCAGCTACTTATATGAACCAGGTGGTTCGATTCATACCTTCCACTGCCCTGAAAGCTCAGGCGGTGCCGACGGATTTATGGTGATCCAAGGTGCCAACATTAACTTTGACGAAGAAGGTAACTTCATCAACATCATGGATGCGGGTTGGATTGAGCAAGTTGTTATTGCAACAGCGAAAGCACAAGGCTTCACCGCGCGCTACATCAAACCGGGTGCGATTGCTAGCCTCAGCGATGAGCTAGCGGAGTAACCCCATGCAACAGATGAACAGTATCGTAATGCAGGATGGTAGTGTCCGCCTGAAGCAAGTCGAAATCCCCAAACCCGCAGCGGGACAAGTGTTGGTTCGTAGTCTAGCTTGCGGTATTTGTGGCTCCGACCTTCACATTACTCGACACGCGGATGAGGTATTTGATGTATTCCACCAGCTCGGGTTGATGCCTGATGAAGCCGGTGAGCACGCTCAAGTGATGTTGGGGCATGAGTTCTGCGCGGAAATTGTCGAATACGGCGCCGATACGCAACAAACGCTACCCGTTGGTAGCCGAGTCACCTCAGTGCCGATGTTGCTTAGTCAAAATGGCGCGGGCGTTGGTGTTACTCCGGGTACTTATGGCGCTTACTCTGAGTACTTTCTGCTTGATGAAGCGTTATTGCTACCTGTGCCAGACGGAATGCCGTCTGAGGCGGCGGCATTAACCGAACCACTAGCGGTCGGTTTGCACGCGGTCAACCGCAGTGAAATCGAAACGGAAGAAACCGCGCTGGTTGTCGGTTGCGGTCCTATAGGGCTGGCTGTGATTGCTGCACTGAAACAACGTGGCGTCAGCAATATTCTTGCGGTCGATCTTCAGGAAGAAAAGCTGCAACTTGCCAGCGAGTTTGGCGCAAATCGATTGATCAACTCGACCAAGGAAGACGAGATCGCCGTTGGTGAGCAGTACGCGATGAACTCACGTCTGGTCATTTACGAGTGTGTTGGCAAGCATACTTTGATTGACGATTTTCTGCGCCGCGCCCCTGCCCGAGCGCGAATCGTCATCTCGGGTATCCATACTACACCCGCAATCATTAACTACGCGTACGCGACGGTAAAAGAGCTCGATTTGAGATTCTCTTACTACTACCAACCGCACGAGTTTGAGCAATGCCTACAAGCGATTGCCGAACACACGTTGCCTTGGCAGAAAATGCTTACCGCCAAAGTGGGAATCGATGGTGTGGAAGATGCGTTTAGACAGTTAATGACGCCAAATGACCACATCAAAGTCGTTATCGAACCTTGGCGCTGCGGCGCGTTAGAAGTGATTTAACTCTTAGCCAGATTAAGCTAGCTAAAACCAATTTTAGTTTGGTGACAGCCCCAACCGTAGCAGCTAGGTTGGGGCTTTTTTTGTTAGGCCTGTTCTGCGCATTCCTGTTGCAGAGCAGGGTAATCGGTGTAGCCTCGTTCGTTTCCGCCAAACAACGTTGAGCCATCGAGTTCTGCCAACGGATGGTGATGTTGCAATCGAGAGACTAAGTCTGGGTTTGCTACGAATGGTCGTCCGAATGCGACAAGATCCGCGTAGCCTTTCTCTAACACTTTGTTTGCTCGTTGAGGATTGTAGCGACCTGCGACAATGATAGCGTTGCGAAAGCGCTTTCTAAGTTCGATTCGGAACGTCTCTGGAATCGTTGGTGCATCGGCCCAATCAGCCTCGGACAAGTGCAAGTAGGCGATGTCACGATCCTGCAGTTGTTTTGATGCTTCCAAGATTGTTGGCACGATATCTGGGCAGTCCATATCTTTAAACGTAATGAATGGTGCCAGTCTCACTCCAACTCGATGCGCTCCAACAGCGGCGATAACTGCCTCCACTACTTCGATAAGAAAACGGATACGATTTTCTCGTGAACCGCCGTAGTTGTCTGTTCGATGGTTTGAGTTGGTTCTTAAGAACTGATCGATCAGATACCCATTCCCGCCGTGGATTTCTACACCATCAAAACCCGATTCAATGGCGCGTTTGGCTGCGTTCGCGAAATCACCGACAACTCGGTTGATATCCGCTTGTGTCATGGCGCGTGGCTCAACACAATCGACCATATTGCCGTTGCCTTGTTCATCTGCAATCCAAACTTGCGTCTCTACCGGAGCGAGCGCAGATGGCGCGATAGGCTGTTCACCATTTTGGAATGTTGGGTGAGACACTCTGCCCACATGCCATAGCTGACAAAACATCGCTGCGCCTTGTGATTTGACCGCTTGGGTCACACCTTGCCAGCCCGCCACTTGCGCATCGGTGTAAACGCCAGGGGTGAACGAATAGCCTTGAGAATCGTCCGAAATTTGCGTGGCTTCGGAAATGATCAGCCCGGCAGAAGCGCGCTGTTGATAATACGTTGCCATCATCTCATTCGGGATGTTGCCAGGCTGAGTGGTGCGTGCGCGAGTCATTGGTGCCATGACAATACGGTTTTGTAGTGACAACGCTTTTAGTTGAGCTGGTTCAAACAGCTTATTTGTTCTTTGTTGCATGTTGCGCTCCTTAGATAAGTACAGGCACGTTGGTCGCTTTACGAGCGGTTGCCATCCAGTGAAGTACGGCTGGATCCCATTGCACTTCGGGCGCACTGAAAAAGCCGCGTAGAATGGAAAACATAATGGCTTGATCAACCAGTGACGTTTGCTTTTCTGAACTTAGGTTGAGCAAGGGTTTAGTTTGTTCTATCAAGGCGGCGACTTCTTTCGCAATCGCAGGTGTATCGTTAATCAAAGCTTCAAAATTTAACGCTTCGGTTTCTTTTTTTGCACGCCATGCTTGTTTAGCGGTTTCTGTTGCAAATTCCGGTAACGTCATGTTTGACCAACGCGGATACCCGACTTTTTGTAGCGGTAAAAACGCTTGTTTTTGCCAGTCTAAAACCGGTGTTGAGGGTTGGCTTTTTTCGCTGGAAGATGCCAATTCAAGGAAGTAGTTGATGATGTCTAAGCTTTCCGCCATGGCTTCACCATCGTCTTTGATCAAAAGAGGAACTTGTTTTGCGCCGATAAGGTTTGTGGTGGTGCTCTCGTCGTCATAAGCAATGTTGATGACATCGAGCTGAATATTCAGCATGCCTGCAACAAAACGGACGCGGGCGCTAAAGGGGCAATGTTCATAAATGTACAGTTTCATTTTTTGTTTCCTATCTCTTGGCTGGGCAGGGCGTGTTGTTGTGCGTTGTACAGCGTTACGGCGTTTAACTTTGCCCTGTCACATAACGTTCTGGGTCTAAACAATGTCGATAGGGTCAGTATATGGATTCGACTTAATTTGATAATTGGGTAATATCTGAATTGATTATTCAGTTTTTCAAAATAATAAGGGCGCGAAGATGGATAAGTTTTCGGATATGACGTTGTTTGTCAGCATCGTTAAACATCAAGGTCTGGCAGCGGCGGGAAGGGAGCTAGGTTTATCTCCAGCGACGGTAACGGCAAGGCTGCAAGCGATAGAAGAACGCTATGGTGTAAAGCTGCTCAACCGAAGCACACGCCACGTATCACTCACGGACGCAGGGGCAATGTACCATCAAGCTTGTCTGAACATCATTGATAGCGTGAAAGAGACGGAAAACTTGCTGCAAACGGGTATTTCGGAAGTGCGCGGAACGTTGAAAATTTCAGCTCCACGAGATATTGGCAAACAAATTATTTCGCCGATGGTGTCGGCTTTTTCTGAGCAATATCCGGATGTGACGCCCTATCTTTATCTTAATGACAATTTATCGAACTTGGCTGAATCGGGGCTCGATTTAGTGATTCGTTACGGTGAGTTAGCGGACAGCAATCTCATTTCGCGCAAGCTGGCGTCGAGTCAACGTGTGCTGTGCGCGTCACCTGATTATTTGTCGAAGCAAGGTGTCCCAAACTGCCCACAAGATCTCGCGGATCATCGCTGCTTAGCCATGGTGCGCAGCAATGAAGAATTAAAAACGTGGCACTTTAAAGATGAAGAGTCTCACCAAACGATCACGGTCACGCCAAAGCGCTGTTCTGATGACGGTGAAGTGATTCGACAATGGGCGTTGGAGGGGGCGGGGATTGCGTTGAAATCGATTTTAGATATTCAGCAAGACCTCAAACAACAACGTTTAGTAACGGTTTTGGATGGGTATATGAAAAACTTCAGCGCCTTCTCGCAAGGCGCTGAAGCGGATCTGCATGTCATTTATCAAAGCCGTCAATATCAACCGAAAAGAGTTCGCCTGTTTTTGGACTTTCTAGTTGAGCAATTTAGCGCGCTGAGTGATGCCCGCAATCAGATCTAGATGCGATTCCGAGGTTTCTCGGCGGTGGCGATAAATCCCGACGGTGCCAGGGTTTGGTTCGTTTTCCATGGTTAAGCATCGTAAGCCAAAGGATTCCAAATACGATTGCAGATGGCGGGTATAAGACATCACCGCGACGCTTTCTTTCAGTACATCAATACTGGCGAGCAGAGAATCCGCTTCGTAAGTCGGTCTGTCATCCAGTTGCTGCCTTTCGCGTTCATTTTGTTTCGGGATTGGGTTATCGATGACGTGAGCGAATTTCTTAGCGTCATAAGTGACCGAAAGAGCAGGGTATTCGTGCAGCATCTCTTCGGTGACGGTTTTCCCTAGCAGTGGGTGGTTTGGGGAAACAAAATAGGCATCAACCGTTTGAAATAGTGGAATAAACGTAACATCGCATTTAGACGACAAGCCGACAATCTCGTGGCCGATGAAGAATTCAATCTGTTCGTTTATTAATGAATCCATCAAGCCTAAGTGATTGCCAAATTCGACGTGCGTAGATGCCGAAGGCTGCTTGGTCAGATGTTCATTGAGTGCTTGTTTGACGAATAGCGGCCACCACGCATCGCCAGTACCCATTTTAATTTTTCCGACTTGGTACTGTTTCCGTTCATCAATGCTTTGCATCATTTGGTTGTATTCATGCTGCATCGCGTTGCTATGGCGATAGAGGATGCGTCCGTATTCGGTCAACACCATGCCATTAGGATGGCGTTCAAACAGCGTTACGCCGAGATTCTCTTCCAGCTTCTTTAAATTGCTTGTTACCGTTGGCTGGCTTAACCCTGCCATTCTTGCCGCAGCGCTGATGCTTTGGCAGCGTGCAACCAGTAAAAATTGCTGCAGAGATTTGTCCATTTTCTTTCCCCTCTAAGAACGAGGGGTATTTTGCACAATTTCATTTATAAATCACAAATCTGTAATCTCATTTGATTGAAATTATGCGCATTTCATAGATCTACATCACTGTTGGGGTCTGACGTATAGATGTTATCTATAGCTCGCTCCTGACTTCCTATTTTCCCCTCAAAAAGGTGTTCTTTAGACTGTCGCCAAAACAACAATCTAAGGGATGAACATGAAACCGAGTTTTATTGCGCTTGCTGTCGCGTCTTGTATTGGTCTTGCTGGATGTGGGTCAGATTCCTCTGATGCGCCTGTGCCGGTCGACAAACCAATTATTTCAGCCGACTTATATTTACGTGGTTTAAATGGGGATTGGGGCACGGCAGAGCATGCCAAGCTAAACTATTTGGGTAATAACGAGTACGAAACCGTACTGCGCGTCGCCCGAGGTAGCAATCAGTTCAAGATTGCTGATCCGGGTTGGCAGATCCAATACACCTATTTTGAGGAGCCCGCGGCGTTCGATAAAGCTCAAGAGTACCTGCCAAAACCAGACACGAATGAAGCGTGTATGAACGATGATTGCAACTCTGAGATCACGTTTGAAGACAAAGGGTATTACAAGTTTTCTGTGAGCTTTGCCGATGAAAGTCGCGCGACAATGACTGTGACGAAAGCAACGCAAGAAGAAGCGGAAAAATACTACTCTGATGCGATTCTCGACCCTGCAATGGTGCATGAAGGGCATCAGAGCAGAGAAGTGAAACTGTTCGCCAATTACGATGACTCGAGTGATACCGTGATTTTCTCGGTGAAAGATCCTAAAGCTGAACTGCGTGAATTTGGTATTTCAACGACGACAGAATTGCGTGATGCGCTCGACCAAGGCTTAGTGATTAATGAACAAACAGGGCCGCGAGTGGTGTCGGATGATGTCGCGTTTGATGCGTTGTTTGCGTTGACGATGAAAGAGCTAGACCAGCTTGCTGTTTCTGAAATCAAAGACGGCAATTACAACTACAACAACCCAATCAAAGCGGAAGTTTTTGAGACGGGCGCGAAGTGGCATTACGTGTGGACGCGTGATTTGGCGTACGCAGCAGACCTTTCGCTTGCATTGATGAATCCAACTCGCGTGCAGAATGGTTTGAATTTCAAATTGTCTGCTTTCCGCGACACGACCGATCAGCAATACGATGGCGAGCAGATTGTGCAAGACACGGGCACGGGCGGCAGTTGGCCAATCAGTACCGACCGCACGACTTGGGCGCTTGGTGCTGAACGCTTACTTTCGGCATTAGATGGGGAAGAGTACAACCAATTTGCTGAGCGCGCTTACAAAGCGATCAGTAATACACTTGAAGCCGATCGCCTGGCGGCTTTTGATGCGAAATCCGGTTTATACACTGGTGAGCAATCATTCCTCGATTGGCGTGAGCAAACGTATTCAACGTGGACGCCAAACGATGTCAATACGATTGGGAGCAGCAAAGCGTTATCGACAAACGTGGCTCACTACCGCGCGATTCAGCTCGCGGCTAAGTTGGCAGAGAAGTACGATTCAACCAACGCGGTCAAATACACCGATTGGGCTGCACAGCTAAAAACCGCTATCAACGAGCAGTTTTGGAATGCCGAACGCGGTATGTACGTAAGTTATTTGTTTGATAATGGCAAAGACATCGCGGTCGACAAATATGACATGTTGGGCGAAGCACTTGCGATCATCAGTGGTGTGGCAAGTGATGCGCAGGCGAAACAAATCATGGCCAATTACCCACACAGTGAGTTTGGCGTGCCGGTTTACTTCCCTCAGCAACCGGACGTGCCTGTGTACCATAACCGCGCAATTTGGCCATTTGTTACCGCGTACAGCTTGCGCGCCGCGCATCAAACACAAAACGTGGCAGCAGTGAACAATGCCATTCAATCATTGGTTCGTGGTACGGCAACTAATTTATCCAACATGGAAAACTTAGTGTGGCTTTCTGGTAAGTCATTCATCATCCATAGTGATCATGGCGAAGATCCGAGCTTGGATGGCCCAGTGATTAACTCTCAGCGTCAGCTTTGGTCTGTGGGTGGCTACTTGAACATGGTGGTAGAGACCCTATTCGGCATCCATACCGAAACAGGTAAGTTGGAAGTGAAGCCATTTATCACAAGTTGGGTGCGCAATAATTTGTTGGCTCAGTCTGAACAAATCACGTTGGAAAACTTTGCCTTCAAAGGAAAGAACTACTCGGTAACGATTGACTTGCCTGAAGTAAGCAAAGATGAAACAGGTTACTACCCAGTTGAAAATGTCACGATGGACGAAGAGGGGCATTTCCACGTGACACTGGGCGCGCTTGTGAATGTAGATAGTAGCATTACTTTAGTTTCTGGGGTGAAACCGTATGTGAGTGAAGATAGCCGCGTATATTCTCCGCAAGAGCCAACATTGGTGGTAAAAAGCGTTGATAATTCGGTTTCGATTGACGTGACGAGCAAGTACAACGTGAACTTGTATCGCAATGGCGAGCTGATTCAAAAGAACGTGATTGCTCAATCTTATTCCGATACGCCAACAGGTTTTGCTTGTTATTTGGCTGAAAGCATTAACGATAAAGGCTTCCGTTCTAACCCAAGCCAACCAGTTTGTGTCGGTGAAGAGATCCGCATCAAACTTGATGGCGAATATCAGCCACTCAAAGACAATATCTCAGTGGTTACGGTGAGCAAAGAGAGTGGCGTTGTAAAAGGTTCAGAGTCGTTTACAGCCCCTGTAACGGGCACTTACCAGTTTGATGCTTGGTACAACAATAACCTAGGGCAACTTAATACTGGCATCACGAACACCGTGAAATTGTTAGAGGTATTGGATGATGCAGGTAAGGTGGTTGGCCAAGGTTACTTGCAGATGGGCCATATTGGTGAAAACCAAGGTATGCGTTACTCAACGCCAATTGAAGTAGCGTTGGAGCAGGGAAAAACCTATCAGATCGCGCTGAAGGACCACTTCAATATGAGTTACCTCAAATCGATTGAAACCTACATCTACGCTGGTGGTATTGAGGGTGAAAAGAACGAAGCGCAAATCGCAGATATTCGAATCACACCTTTAATGTAGACTGTTTTAACAAAGCTGTATTCTAAAAACTGTGTTTTAAGAAAAAAAGCCGCTGAGATTATCAGCGGCTTTGTTGTATTTGCTATCGGTGGCCGTTTACAGATTAGTTTGCAGCCTGCGGACGAGGTTTACGGCGCTGACCTGACGGTTTGTTTCCTGCAGGCTTAGCATTGTTTGGCTTGCGGTTACCAGACGGTTTACCAGCGTTGCCACTCTTATTACCGTTTGGTTTATTTCCACTCGGTTTATTGCCATTTGGCTTGTTGCCGTTAGGTTTACGGTCATCTGGTTTGCTGTGTGCACGACCTTGGCCTTCACGGTTACCTTTAGGCTTACCCACACCGCCTTGGTTGGTGCTGTTTTTGTTGCCGTTGTTACCACCGTTGAAGCGACGCTTAGGTTTGTTTGCACCATTGCCTGCTTTCTTATTGGTTGCTGGGGCGTTTTCACTTGCAGCATTTGGCGCTTTTGGTTTTTTCGGCTTCTTAGGTTTTTTCGGTTTGATTGGGCGCGTATCCAGTTTAGATTCTGGCACCACATTGGTTGGCGCAAAACCTTCCAGCTCTTTACGTGGTAGTACTTCTTGAATCAAACGTTCAATCGCAAACAACTCAGATGCTTCTAGCGCACACACGAGTGAAATCGCTTTACCTACTTCGCCCGCGCGGCCAGTACGACCAATACGGTGAACGTAGTCTTCCGCCACTTTAGGTAGCTCAAAGTTCACCACTTGCGGCAATTGAGGAATATCGATACCGCGCGCAGCAATGTCCGTCGCGACCAACACACGAATTTCACCCGATTTGAAATCCGCCAGTGCTTTGGTACGTGCGCCTTGGCTCTTGTTGCCGTGGATGGCAGCAGCCGGTAGATTTTGTTCGATCAGGAACTTCGCCAGACGGTTTGCGCCGTGTTTCGTTTTCGTAAACACCAGCACTTGCTTCCAATCGCCGTCTTTGATCAGTTTAACCAACATCGGTGCTTTCTTCTTCACGTCTGCTGGGTAGATGCTTTGCTCAACCGTTCTCGCTGTCGAGTTCGCCGGGTTCACTGAAATCTCAACCGGGTTGTTCACCAAGCCTTTCGCAAGGTCGCGGATTTCATCCGAGAAAGTCGCCGAGAAAAGTAGGTTCTGACGCTGTTTTGGTAGCAGGGCTAGGATTTTGCGAATATCGCGGATAAAGCCCATGTCCAGCATGCGGTCTGCTTCGTCCAGTACCAGCACTTCTAGTTGGTCGAACTTCACCGCATTTTGGTTGTACAAATCCATCAGGCGGCCTGGTGTTGCTACCAACACATCCGCACCTTTGCGAAGACGCAGCATTTGCGGGTTGATCTTCACACCACCAAAAACAACCGCACTGCTTAGTGGAAGATGACGGCCGTACATAAACACGTTTTCTTGCACCTGAGCCGCAAGTTCACGCGTTGGCGTCAGGATAAGTGCACGAACTTGGTTAGCACGAACGCGAGGGCCGTTCGATAAACGCTCAAGAATCGGTAGCGTAAAGCCTGCAGTTTTACCTGTACCAGTCTGCGCTGCTGCCATTACGTCTTTCCCTTCCAAAATAGCAGGAATTGCTTTTGCCTGAATTGGCGAAGGGGTGTCGTAGCCTTTCTCTTGAATAGCTTTAAGGATTGGAGCAGATAGACCTAACGAGGTAAAACCCATATGTATGATTCTCAATTGTAGAGTTAGATAACAACGCGCCGAAAACAAATCGGTGCGAAAAGTGCGACATTCTGAGGCTTTTACGCGCAGGCTTCAACTAATTCCGTCATGGATAAATATTTGAACTGGATCTCATTTCTTTTTGGCAGGCAAAACTGATAACTGGTTTGGTCGATCGATTGAATGGTTTTACGTTGGCGATGCCCATTCTTACATCGCTATCACGGTATGCAGTTTTAGTTTATCAAATGCTGTTCGGAGTGTGGGGGAGGCTTGCTCCTTTCATTACTCCGCTTTTGCATGCGTTAAAAACGCACTCGTCAATTGCTGAAAGAGCGAATCTACCGATGGGCGGTCGGATACATGATGGAAGAGCGGTGTGTGGACATCACCACGAATATCATCGCTGTGACCGCAAAGCTGATTACACATTCGTACTGGTTCGACAATCTTCTCGACGTCGGCATCAATCAGAATGCATGCTTGTGACAATACCACTTGTCCGCCGCCTTTTTTAAGTAAAACACGCTGCGCGGTTCCCACGACTTTTTGCCCGCCAATGTTGAGGTTGTACTCGCCATCGCAGTAGGAATAAGGCGTAGCATGAACATCCACTTTCACGCCGAGCTGTTTAAAGAAAACCGTTAATATTGCACATAAATCGAGATACGCTTTTTTGATGTTGTAAGGCTCGCCTTCTGGCCAGTGGTAAATGTGGGATAGATTGATAATACCTGGCACCTGAGGGACTGGGGCACCACCGGTTTTACGAGAAAAGAGCTTCCAGCCAGACGTATTTAACGCATGTTCTAACTCATTAGACACTGGCCATTTCTTACCCGCGGGAAGCACGAGCGTTGGACTTTTTACTTGCCAAAGCAATAGCACTTGCGAGAGTTGGTTGGACTGAACTTGTTTAATGAGCTCATCTTCTTTGTCAAATGCATCAGCGACTTCCGTAGCTGTGTAGCGAATTAGCTTATTTTTAGCAACCAAACTCTATCCCTCGCGGCTATTTAATCGTTACTGTTGTATCTCAGATACAGCTTTATTGCTAGGTCTGAGTGATTAGGCTTTTGCTCGCTAGCTGCATGATCACCTTTTGGATCTTTTCCGTTGTCCATTAATTCTGCTTGAACACGCGATAAAAAGTTTTTGCTAGTCATCACATCAGCCATTCATAAAATCTGCCATCTATGAAAAATTTTGGCGATATAAGTATGAAAAAGCGAGTGATGACTCTCGCGTTAGCGGCATCATTAACGGGATGTGTGACGTTCCCAACTCAAGAATCTGAGCAAGTACAGGTGCTTTGGGACAATGTGAATGCGATTGAAAACTGTGAACTAATGGGTACCGTGATCGGCTCAGAAGGACACTTTTACGATTACTGGTTTCACGCAGATAAAGACATGGTTTGGGGGACGCTAAACCAAATGCGCATCAAGGCGGTGGATTTAGGCGCAGATACCTTGTACTTGTATCAACCGTTGAGCTTTTCTACGTCAGTGACGATGTTTGCAAATGCTTACAAGTGCAAACAGTAGCGATTTTCTTGCTCATAATTGAAAGACAGGCGCTGCTCGCCTGTCTTTGATGCGTTCTACAAATACTGGAGACTTTGCGTTAATTAACGTTTGCTGTCGCCACCGCTGATGTATCAGAAAACGACAATGTAAAGTCTCGCTCGGTATTAAGCACTTTGGCTGGAAACTCTAAGCTCAACTGCGTATGTGGCGCGACTTCTGAAGCAATGCTAGTAACGAATTTTCGGGTTTCTCCAGGAGAGATCGATATGTCACTTCCACCTTGTGATGAGAGCTCAGCGATACCCATTGTTTCAAGTGTGTTACCTGCAGTATCCGCCAGGTGTAATAAAGACTCTGACTTGTAGATTAATTCTCCACTTTCTGTGCGATATGCATTAAACGAGTTGAAATTTGGTTGCAATGATCCTTGTGAACCAATGTTAGTAACGGAAAATGTCACATTAGCGCCATCAAAGTTCTCGACTCTTACAAGTACGTTACTGTCTTGGTAACGAGCGGCTGCCGCCGCAGTTGCTTGCTGTTTCTGCCTCTGTTTCTCTTTTTCAATGTCGCTTAACTGTTTCTGCTCATTAGCGATTCGATTCTTTGCCATGTAGTACGACTGATCGACCATTGCTATTAAAGCGGGGATTGAATACAAAGTGAGGCCTTCCAAATGGTCAAAGTCGATTTTGGCATGTTGAGTACGTTTATGATTAGAAAATTGGCAGTAACCATCAATCAAACTGATTAAAGCCACTTCAAAAGTGCCCTGTAATCGGCTTACTTCCTGTGCTGCTTTCTCTAGATTTGAGCGGACTTTCCGAATCTCTTCCAAACTCTTTTGTGAAAGACGACCGTTTGGCGATACGTCGTTAGAAACCGAAACCAGTTCTTCGGTCACAAATGGATTGTTTTCGGCAGGAATCACCGTAGTGATACGGTTGGATTTGGTGATGTCTTCGCCCAATAAAACCATCATTTTTTGCGATGCGGCGGTTGTGTTGCCCGCTAATACGTCACTACAGTTTGGCGACGTATTGGCATACACGGCGAATGCGGTAAAAAGTGAAAGTGTAACGGACCAGCCGATGGTGACGAGTCCTGTCGTGGTTCGAGTATTCATCCTGATAACCCCTCTGTCATTTGGTGCGATTCACTGACGTAATTGCCAATCAAAAGATTGGCTCGCGACATTCAGAATGGTTCTGGTCAACCCTTCGTAGTGGGTATGCCCGCAGATGCTTTCTAGTCGTTTTCTCAATCGCTAAGCCACGACTGAGTAAAGTGTCTGAAATTGAGAGCATTAATGCTGCGAAGTTGATGTCTTTTGTCTGAAAGATAGACGTAACTTTTCTAACCATCAAATACGTGATTAGGTTCTCATTTTTATATGAGTGATAGGATCAAGAGAAAACAGGCACTTACTGTAGAGAGTTGATTTGAAGGAAAAATATAAATTTTTTGGGGAACTTTTTTGATGCTGCCTTTGAGACTTTTTTTGAATCTCAAAGGCAGGTTCTTACACTCGCGCTCAATTACAACGTGTTGAGGACATCCGCGAGTCGAGAGACAGCTGTCGTCAGTTCTTCTGGTGTAGCATTGGTAAAGTTAAGACGCAGAGCGGCTTTTACCTTTGAACCTTCTGGATAAAAGACCGGGCTCGGCACTACAGCAACCCAGTTTGCGAGAAGGTTTTTCGCCAGTTCGAAGGTGTCGCATTCTGGAATTTCGACCCAAACGAACATACCACCATCGACGGGTTTGAGTACGCAACTTTCTGGCAGCTGTTTTTGCAGTTCAGCAAACATGACATCGTAACGTGATTTGTAAAGCGCACAGATGGTTGAAATGTGCGTTTCGAAGTTGTCATGTTGCAGCAGGCCATGCAGCAAAGCTTGCATAGGAATACTAGAGTGCAGATCGGCACCTTGTTTAATTTTGATAAGTGGCTCAAGGTAGCTGCTTTTGCCCGTAACTACACCAATACGCAAGCCTGGTGAAGCTATTTTGGAGAAAGAGCGCAATACGATGGAGTGCTGTGGGCAGAAGTCCGAAACCAGTGGAAGCGCTTCACCAGAAAAACGCAGCTCGCGGTATGGTGCGTCTTCAATGAACGCCACGTCGTATTGTATACAAAGCTCGGCAACTTTTTGGCGAGTCTCTAGCGCCCAGCATACGCCCGTTGGGTTGTGAAAATCGGGTACGGCGTAGAACATTTTTGGTTGCTGCGTGGCAAAGCATTGTTCGAGTTCTTCAAGGTTTGGGCCACACTCGGTTTGTGAAACGGTCACGATGTTGGCTTGCACTAGACCGAATACTTGCATAGCACCAAGGTAGCTCGGTGCTTCCATCACCACTTTATCGCCCAGGTTCACGTACGCACGCGCAATCAAATCTAGCCCTTGCTGAGAGCCCGTTGTGATCATCGCCAAATGAGATTCTGGCAGTTGGTAATAATCGGTCAAAAAATTAAGTAGCGGGGCGTAGCCTGCTGTTGAGCCATATTGAAACACCTCTGGCATATTCGCGAGGTTTTCGAGCGTCGGTTTCATTAAGTCGATCGGGAAGGTTTTTTCGTCCGGTAAGCCACCTGCAAGAGAAATGACGTTCTTATCGCTTGCTGCTGCGAGGATCTCTCGGATGTAGGATGACTTAGTTTGTTGTAATGACTGTGCGATTTCCATGTGCTGTGCTTCTCGTAATTGTCTTTTTTTATGTCAGAAATAGTATAGGTAAATTGCCAAGCTTGGTGTGTCCATCTATGCTGTTAAACATGTCCGTTTATGCTATTTAAGCGAAAATTTACTCCGTGAGCCATCAACAAGTTTCCAGAATCAATGACGTGCTGTTTTACATTCACCAGGACATTAGCAGAGATTTATCGGCTAAAGAGCTAGCGGATGTAGCAGCCTATTCTGAACAGCACTTCCATCGTATTTTTAAAGATGTAGTGGGGGAGTCTGTCCATCAATATATCCGTCGCACAAGAATGGAATACGCCGCCAATCAACTGATGTTTGATACCAGCTCGTCGGTGTTAGACATTGCTAACAAGTGCGGCTTTAGCTCGGTATCTTCTTTTAGCCGAGCATTTAAAGCAACGTTCGCTATGTCTCCTGGCGCGTGGCGAAAGCATGATTTACAAGTCGCAGAAAAGCCGTATCTAAAAGATCCGGAAGTGGCTGCGGGTTATCATCGGGTTGCTAAACGCGAGTTGCCAGAACCTAAAATTATGGAGGTTCCACAACGCTTTGCAGCTTATGTGCGGCATGAGGGTTATAGCCGTTCCATTCGCAATGCGTGGCTGATTTTGAAGGCGTGGGCAAGCTCTGAGAATCGGGACTTTTCGGTTCAATACGGTTTGCATCACTCCAACCCCGCTTGGGTCGAGCTCGATAAGTGTCGCTATGTGGCTTGTATGGCGATTGATAAGCCGCTTAAAGTACGCGGTGTCGTGAATCAAATGACGATTCCGGGTGGTTTGCATGCTGTTTTTCGCTTAACAGGGGTATATGGAGAGCTTCTTCCTCAATTGAGTATGGTGTTAGAGAAGTGGTTGCCGAATTCAGGCTTTAAGCAGCGTTCTACTCCCGCTTATGTTCACTATCATAAAAACCATTTCCTTAGCCATGATGAGGCGTTTGAGCTGGACTTCTATCTGCCCATCAGTTTTTTCTAACTGGAGTATTTATTTACTATCCGTAAGGAAGAGAATGCTAAGCTCTATATGGTGATTTTTTACAAATAATTGAAAATTAAATGAACATCGATCATGTAAAGCTATTTGTCCGTTTGGCTTCGACACACAACATCAGCATGGCTGGTCAGGAGCTTGGACTTTCTCCTGCTGTCGCTAGTGCGCACATCAACAAACTTGAGGACAGCTTAGGAGTTCGTTTAGTTCATCGCACCACACGCAAAGTTTCCTTAACTGAAGAAGGGCAGGCTTTTTTACCTCACGCGGAGGAGGTCCTTGCAACAGTGGAGGCAGCAAGGGGAGCTGTTGGATCAGGGCAGAGTGCGCCAACGGGAGTATTACGTATAACCGCCTCTGCAACTTTTGGTCGCTTACATATTGTGCCCGCATTAAAAGGTTTTATGGCGCGTTACCCAGGGTTAACCGTGGACTGCCGATTTTCTGATTCCATTATTGATCTGGTTGAGGGAGGTTTTGATGTCGCCATTCGTGTCGCTGAGTTGAAAGATTCTTCATTGGTCGCAAGAAAGCTTGCGCCAGATCGTCGTATTATCGTTGCATCACCAGATTATATTGAACAATTTGGGAGACCTAACAAGCCCCAAGACTTGACGAATCATGAATGTATTAACTTAGTTGGAATGAATAATTGGTCATTCAATACAAAAGATGGAATGTTCAATGTAAGAACTTCTGGTCGTTTTAAAACCGATAATGGTGATGCGATGAGAGACGCGACGGTAAACGGGTTAGGTATTTCTATCAACTCGGTTTGGAGTGTTTATCAAGAATTACAAAGTGGTCAGCTAGTGGAAGTACTCGAAGATCACCCTTTAGCGATGGATGCTGGGATTTGGGCTGTGTACCCAAGCTCTCGTTTAATTGCGCCTAAGGTGCGTGCCTTTATTGATTACTTTGCTGAATACTATGGCGCGCCACCTTATTGGGAAGAGGTTTAAAAGTCACAAAGACCATGATCCGTGCTCAGTTGGAATAGCAAAAAAAAGCAGACCCATGCAGGGTCTGCAGTGTTAGAGAGATTAAAAGTCTGCGTCTGTATTAGTACCAACGGATACGTTAAGTCCGCTGGTAGATTGATAAATGCTGAAAGTTTCGCCAGCGACAATACCTTCTTCAGAATCGTCATTTGCGGTACAGGTATAGCCGACGGAGTACGTACCGGGCTCTACAAAGCCAAATTCATATTCGTAATTTGCTTCATCAATGTCTTCCACTACGTTCGCCGCTGCGATTGGCATTATTTGGCCTTCTGCGCCTGCAAATGGCCCCATGTTCTCTTCGGCGATATTTCCTTCATATAGGTAGACCGCGTGTGCATACCCATTTGCGCTTGGGGTATCCGTTTCGCAGTTTTGGTAGGTTAATGTTGCGATATCTCCCTGAATTTCACCCGTTGTAACCGTGTTAATTAAAGTGACGGAGGTGCGTTGAATGCTGTAGCCTTCGTTTTGGCCTGTTCCGTCTTTTAAGCCACGGCGCAGGTCAAACTCCACCACAAATTCGTTGTTGTCAGGGTTGACTGCGAAGGTATTATTAAAGAACAGTACCCCAGAATTCGGATCTTTTCCGACCCCCTGCGGACAAGCCCCATTACCTTTTACGGTCAGTGGTATTTGATTGCCGGTCGCTTCATCAACAACATAGGATGGATAATCCGGATGATCGCCATCATTCGCAAACACGCAGAGTTTGTAATTGCCAGTGGGTATCAGCTCGTCGTCCACTAACTCTTGAGCGTCACTGCCCTGGAAGTCGAGTAAGTTAACGCTTAATGGTATTGGATCTTCATTATCGAGCAGAGGATTACCATTTTCGTCAACGAAATTTCCGTCTTCGTCGGTTTTATACACATCGAAAACTTGTGGTGTACCACCATCCAAAGGGAGAAATGCCACTTTGTTGTATGCGATAACCACTTCTGATACGTCATCAATAGGGGCATCTGATACAGACAAGGTAACCGGAGTCATTGTGCTGACAGAGTCACTGTCTGAATTACAGCCAATCAACGCAACTGTTATTGACGCACTGATCAAGCCAATTTTCATGCTGTTCATTTAGATGTACCTTTTTATGAGAAGTGTATTAAATGTAGTCGATTATTGATAAAACACAGAATAATAACGAGCGGAGTCGCGCGGTTAAAAGAGTGATAAACCATGACTAAGAAGTTCAGTAAAAGTGTGCTCAAATCGACGATATTGTGCTATTTGAAGTGCTATGGTTAGAAATGTGTCGCTCAAAAAATGAGCGGATAAATACATCAACAACTCTAGCCAAGAGGTCTCTATGTTAGGTGAAAATCACTCATTAACTCATGAATTCCCAGAACATTTGGATACCATTACTCAGCTTACCGAAAACGATGCATCATTTGCTGAAACCGTTAAAAACTACAATGCTTTAGATAAGGAAATCCGCGTACTAGAACTTCAAGGAAGCCCGATTGATGATCACGAAATGAACGTATTAAAACATAACCGGGCTGAGCTCAAAGACTGGCTCCACTCGCGAATAATGGGTTCTTAGTGACGAAATGATCATCGGCTCGTAAATAGCGGGCCGATTTTAGTTCCAATGGACGATGCCAAGTGTGCAAACATTAGGAGTGCTGAGCAGGAGCTTGGAGCGGCAGGTGACCAGTTTTTATCCAAATGATCGTTTCTTGCTCTACAAAAGGAAAATGCTCGCTCATATGTGGGCTTCGGATCCAAGAGTAGGGAGGATAGGTTCCTAGCTCGTCTTTAAATTCCCCCGATAACACAAAAATTTCTTCACCACCAAAGTGACGGTGTGGTTGAAACTTCTCGCCTTTCGGCCATTTAACCAATGCGACATGTTCATGCTCAAAATCATGCAGAGGCATGACTTGCAACCCACCGACACCACTCTGCCAGCTCGCTTGGTTTGTATTAATGCGAACTGTTTCAAGATCCTCAGATTCGAACTGATTTAGTTTAACTAAAATCACACAGCCTTCTTTGCTAAATGGTGCGTGTTGACTTCCTGGAGGGTTACGAAGGTAAGTGCCGGCAGGGTAGTCACCGTATTCGTCAGAGAATACCCCCTCGAGCACCAATATTTCTTCTCCTTGAGGGTGAGGATGAGTCGAAAACTGCGAATTTGGCTCGTACTTAACGACGCTGGTGGTATGCCCTGATTCTTTGGCTTCTCGTTCCAAAGGTTTGCGCCACACACCTTTGGAAGGGCTGGCGATCCATTCCTGTTGAGCAGTATCTATCACGATTCTTTTTGAAAAATCCATATTCAACATATTGAAATTCCGTTACTTATTTAATTACTAATTCTCATTAGTATACGTATAAAAAACATCAATTGATTCATTTGTTGATAGCCCAATTCATGGATTGAGTACGAACATGAAATCGGAGCCTAATTTAAATTTCTGCTTGTGTAATGAGAATTGTTATATTATAACATCGCAAAATTAAATGTTATAACATAACAAAAAGGAAAAAGTAGTGAATAAGAAATTGGTGTCTCTCGTGATCGGTAGCATTTTTGCATCCCCTGTTTTTGCCGACACACTATCGAACCCACAGATTGGTGTTGTTGTTGATGGCTACTACCAAGATGGCCAACGTCATAATTCTGAGCGCGAAGAAGGCTTTGGTCTAGGCCATACGGAATTAAACTTCTCATCAAATATCGACGACAAGTTTTACGGCGCATTGACCGCGGTTCTTGAAAGTCATGGTGATGATACAGAATTAGAGCTTGAAGAGGCATTCATCGAAACTTTGGCATTGCCATATGGTGTAAATGTGCGCGCTGGCCGATTCCTATCTGACTTTGGTTATCTGAATAACCAACACATGCACACCGATAGCTTTGTCGAGCGTCCAATTGCTTATCGTACTTTCCTTGGCTCGCACTACTACGATGATGGTGTACGTGCAAACATCGTGTTGCCAACCGACCTTTACGTAAAACTTGGTGTAGAAGCGCTTAGTGGTAGCAAAATGTCTTCTGTCGAAGATGGTTCTGAAGTTGGCGTGTACACCACGACGCTGAAGCTTGGGAATGACTTCTCCGAATCTTCAAGTTGGCAGTTTGGTTTAAGTTACCTGCGCAACGAAAACGGCAAGGTTAAAGAGTTCGAAGATCACGACCACGGTCATGAAGAAGAGCATGATCACGAGCACCATCATGGCGCAGCAGTGACAGGTGCGAACCTTTACGGTGCTGATTTTGTTTGGAAATGGGCACCAGACGGTAATTACAAATACAGCAACTTCACGCTATCGGCTGAATACATGCTGTTAGACGGTGTGGTAGACAGCAAATATAAAAACGATGCAGAGTCACCAGACAACCTAAGCGCATACTATGTTTCGGGCGTTTATCGCTTCAACCCAAGCTGGTCAGCTGGTCTACGTTACGGCGAAGCAGAAAGCTACGATGGTCATGCACACGGCGACCACATGCATTTTACTGAGCTGAATGATAAAGAAATGGATGCGATGATCGCATGGGATTCTTCTCATTTCGGTACTATCCGTGCGCAATACACTCGCATTGATAACCAAGACAGTGAGACAGACAACGTGTTCACTCTGCAATACGTGATGACATTTGGAGCGCACGGTGCTCATGCGTTCTAAGCTGACATTGAATAAATGCAGTTTGGTGATGATGGCGGCAGGAGCTGCCATCATCTCTTCGCCTGCTTTGGCTCTAAACATTTTTGTTTGTGAGCCAGAATGGAAAGCCTTTCTTGAAAGCCACGCGCCAGATGCCAGTATTTATTCAGCGACAACGGTCAAGCAAGACCCACATTACGTACAAGCTCGCCCTTCTTTGATTGCGAAGATGCGCCAAGCGGACATGGCAATGTGTTCGGGCGCAGAACTAGAGGTGGGGTGGTTACCTATGCTGCAAGTTCGTAGCAGCAATGCGGCGGTGCAAAATGGTGCGCCGAGCATGATCTACGCGACGGACTTCGTGCGCATGTTAGATACTCATGCTCACGTTGACCGTAGCATGGGAGATATACACGCTCACGGTAACCCACATGTTCAATTTGCGGCAAATGACATGATTCCATTATCTCGTAAAGTCACGGAGCGCCTAAAAGCGATTGATCCCGACAACGCACAAAGTTACCAAGTGAATGGTATGAAGTTTCGTGCTCATTGGCGTAAAAAGCTTAAAGAATGGAATGAGAAAGGGGCTGCTTTAAAGGGTAAGCAAGTTGTCGGTTATCACGCGACGTATCGTTATTTGTACGATTGGCTCGGAATGAAGCAGATTGCCGATCTCGAACCTAAACCGGGCATTTCACCGACCACATCTCACCTGCAATCGCTTACCAAGTTAGATGCTGACAGTTTTGATGCGATTGTTTACTCCTCTCATCAGGATCAGCGTCCAGCGAACTGGTTGCAAGATCATACTGACAAACCTGTGATTCAACTGCCATTGACCGTTTCTGAGGGTGAAAGCTTGGATGAGATGTACGATCAGGTCATTGATGATTTACTGGATGTGTTAGTGCCGCCCGTTCCTGTGAAGATCTAAGCCATGGCGGATTATGCATGGCTTTTACCTGCGGTTTTGTGTGGTTTAATTGCGTTAGTTGGCAACATCGTTCTGGGGCAACAAGTTCTTAATCGTCAGATCATCTTTATAGATTTGGCGGTGGCGCAAGTCGCGGCATTGGGGGCAGCACTAAGCCACTACTGGTTGAGCCAATACGCGCTGTTCTCAGGCTCATTCTTTGGCGAAATGATTGGCCCTTGGGTGATGTCTTTGATGCTTTGCGGTTTGATCGCCTTAATGGAGAAACGATACCAGCAGCATTTAGAGCCCATGATCGGCAGCTTGTTTGTCGTGTCTGCATCGCTGGCGATCCTGCTGGTGAGCAAAGACCCACACGGCGGAGACTTTATTCAAGGCATTCTTAATGGGCAACTGTTATGGGCGACTTGGGCAGACGTTTGGCCTTTGGCACTCATTACCGCTGCGATGTTGCTATTAGTTTGGTTAAAACCTGCGTTTATGCGCGGTAGTGGTTTTTATCTGATCTTTGCTATTCTGATGCCCATTACGGTCAAGTTAACCGGCATTTATTTAGAATTTGCTTTGTTGGTGATTCCAGCTTTATGTGCGGCAGCATTGAAGGGAACTCGATTCTTTGTCGCCAGTATCAGCATTGGTATTGTTGGGATCTTATCGGGTATTGCCGCATCGGCTCGCTATGACTTACCGAGTGGTGCGAGTATTGTGATCACCCTGTTTATTGCTGGCATGTTGTTTAATCTCTTGCTTCAGCCTTTTCTGGTGAAAATAACAAAACCAGCTTTTGTAAGAGATTAAGAGACAAGTAATATTGGTCTGATGAAGTAGTATTTGATTAATCAGACCAATACTTTTCTATCCAAGTCCTCCAATCGTGTAACTTTGCGCCTTCCAACACACTTTCTTACGTTGATCTTGCCATAGTCATCAAGTTGCCTTGATTAGTTCACATCCGACTCCCAGACTGTTTCTATAGTTTTTGTAAGATATAAAAGACCCTGCGTATGAGAAGCGCAGTTGTAACGCGACTAGGCATAAAAACAAAAAACGCTAGGGATACAAGCGAATTTGTAATCTCAACATTTAAGGAAGACCAAGATGAAACCGGAAAAAGTAGCAGTAGTCACTGGTGCGGCTCGTGGTATTGGCCAAGCGATTTGTGAACAATTACTGGAGGATGGATTCCATGTTGTCGGGCTAGATATAGCGCCCGTGGAATGGAGTCAGTCGGCGCAGCTAAGCAGTTATCAAGTCAACTTGTGTGATGCCGAAGCCGTCAGTGAAGTAGTAGAAAGTGTTGTAGAGCAGCACGGAAGAATCGATGCTCTGGTTAACAACGCGGGCATCACTCGAGATGCATTGTTGCCAGATATGTTAGAGCAAGACTGGGACAGCGTGATCGACGTGAACCTAAAAGCGGTGTTCTTACTCACCCAACGTGTTGCTCCTGTCATGCTAGAGCAGGGTGCAGGTAGTATTGTCAGCATTTCTTCTATAGTGGGAACGGATGGTAACATCGGCCAGAGCAACTATGGCGCAAGTAAAGGCGGCGTCATCTCAATGAGCAAAGGCTGGGCGAAAGAGCTGTCAAGAAAGGGTGCACAGATACGCGTCAACTGTGTCGCGCCAGGCTTTATCGCCACCGATATGACCAAGAACCTGCCAGAGAAAGTCATTCAAATGATGGAAGGCAAAACCCCATTAGGGCGCATGGGCTCAGTTCAAGATATCGCCAATGGCGTCTCTTTCCTAACCTCAGACAAGAGCGCCTACATCACAGGCCAAGTGCTCAAGATTGACGGTGGGTTGGTATTATAGCTCGCTAATCAAAATCTAAAATAAAAATGCCTTTTACTTATGTAAAGGGCTTTTTTGTTTGAGGAATGTTATTCGGGCTTTTGACACTTTCACTTTATTCGTTTCGCACTGCCGGACTTGTATGATTAAGTATAGAGTGAGTACACATAATTCACTTTTACATCGTTCTCTGTTATTAACCTAGATATGTAGCTAATCAAAAATATTAACTTCGAAATAGAATAGCTGTTGAGGTATTAAAGTATGATTTTGTTGCCCATGGTATTAATTTAAATGATAATGCCAAGAAATAATTAACTTTGAATACTCACTATGTACTTAAAAACTGTACTGTTTAGCGCGTCAACTCTTCTTATTTTGGGTTGTAACTCCGAATCAACTAACCCATCTACTGAAGAAAGCGGATGGATAGTTGTAAGCTCTCACTCCGAGCCAAGAAAGCATCAGGTAATTTACGAAAAACATAGCAGGAAAGGTCTAAGTCTTGCCACTAACGTTCCGGATCTTGACCTGCCTTTAACTTACCAACTAGCGAACCAAATTATTGAGGTCAAAGAAGAGCTTACATTTGGTGAAAATATTGACGGGAACCGCCTAACTTGGAAAGCTATTGGCAATGCTAAACTTAGAGAAAATCAAGTCCACTACGGAGTTAATAAAGATTACTCAGCTTCTAATGAAGGTATTGCTATCGGTTATGTTAACTTTGAGTCGAGGTTTGAGGCTGAAGGACAGCTTGGAATCGAAAAGTTAGTAATTGCGATGTATGACGATGTCAAGAGTGTCGAATTTTACTCTGGATGGGATAGTTCTAAAATATCTTGTTACCAAAATACGTTTGATGAAGACTTAGCTTGTTACGGTGAAATTTTAATTAACGACGATATAGTTCATGTTTTTGATAAATATCTTTCGTATGAATATGTAAACATGGTTTACGACACCGTTATGTCCAAAGGTCGAGAAGATATAATTGAGGCAGATTTTCAACATCAAATTAAATACTTACTAGTCGAAGAGAATAACGTTGAGATGCATTAGCTTGATTACTTTTTGGTAATGAGTGGCTTTTCGAAGCCGAAGTGACCATGAGCAAGATTATTAGATTTTACAAAACTCATTTATGTTCAAAAAATGAGTTTTGTAGATATTAAAATGCATGGAGCCAAATTCTCTCACTGATTCTATGAAGTTTTTGTGCGCTCTAACCACAAGACAATCTATAAAAGACGTTGAGCCAACGTCTTTGCCACAATGCCACCTGTTAATAAGGCTTTCAATGCCTCTTTCTCATTGCTATTCAAATGTGCGCTGGTTAATGATTTTTCTGTAAGTAACACAATTGAACGTGATAGAAGTAACAAAATGGCCTCTTAACGGTAACGTTCCCGAAAAGTTTATATATTATCACCCTCATTGATATAAGTAGTAGAGACGCTCTGAGTACGAGCGCTCTGAAATTCAGGCTTTAGATGGACATTTAAAGTCACCATAAGTTTGCGATTTTTCTTGGGAACGTTTGCAGCATGCCTAAGTATAAATTTACGTGAGACTATGGAAATGAAAC
The DNA here is from genome assembly GCF_033338975.1 of Vibrio sp. Vb0349. Classification (NCBI taxonomy): domain Bacteria; kingdom Pseudomonadati; phylum Pseudomonadota; class Gammaproteobacteria; order Vibrionales; family Vibrionaceae; genus Vibrio; species Vibrio sp. Vb0349. Next base: position 263,983 of record NZ_JAWOTS010000005.1, read on the forward strand.
TACACACTTTGACGATGGCAGTAGCGCTTGGACTGGTTACTGCACCTGCATTCGCAGCAACAGATGTTGACGCTCTTGAAAAGCGAATTAATGAATTAGAACATAGACTTGAGCAGACAGAAAAAGCATCCACAGAAGCAAATGAGAAAGCCTCAAGCTTTGAGTTTCATGGCTACGCTCGTTCCGGGCTACTGATTAATGACGATCTGAATGGTGCAGTGGGTACTGGTCCTTACATGACGGCAGCTGGTGCTATTGGCGCTCCAGTTGGGCGATTAGGGGTAGAGGATGATCATTATGTGGAAGCAAACCTTATTCACAAACGTTTTGCAGATGATGGTTCCAGCGCATTGTTCCGAATCATGTTGGCAGATAGTACGGAAACCAATAACGAATGGACGGCGAGCGAGAGTCAATTAAACGTTCGTCAGGTATATGCTGAGCTAAACAAGTTGAGTATGTTCTCTGAATCAAGAGCTTTTGCTGACGCGACGTTTTGGGCTGGTAAACGATTTGACCGTGATAACTTTGACATTCACTTCTTTGACTCGGATATTGTTTTCTTATCTGGTACTGGTGCTGGTGTGTATGACGTCCAAATGAGCGATTCGTGGAAAGCAAACTTCTCGATCTATGGTCGTGATTTTGGTGAGATTGATAGCTCGTCAACAGATGTTGAAAACTATATCGCGACAATGAACAACCGCTTCGGTAATTGGCAATTGATGCTGAGCGGCATGACGTCTGCTGATAACAATGATCGCGTAGAAGGCGCAGCGGACAAAGGTTTACATGCGATGTTTGCTTACCATGGCGATAACTTCTTTGGCATGAGTGAAGGCTTCTCTAAAACCGGTATTTTGATGGGTGATGGACTGGGTGCGGAACTTAAAGGCATCGGTTCAAACGGAGATTTGTTAGAAGACGCAAAAGCCGTACGCTTGTTCAGCTATGGTGTAACACGCATCGGCGACAACTGGCGTGTAGCACCTGCGTTGCTAGCAGAACACAGCCAAGATCGCTTTGCTGAAAATGATGAATTTACGTGGGCATCGTTCAACATCCGCTTAGCGCAAGAGTTTACGCAGAACTTTGAGATGGTTTATGAAGGCTCATACCAATACATGGACCTAGACAATGCGATTGATAAAGCAAGTGGCAGTTTTTACAAAGCGACAATTGCACCAACGCTTAAGATGTCTACCGCTGCAGGTTTCTTTGACCGTCCGGAGCTACGTTTTGCAGTTAGCTACGTTGATTGGAGCGAAGACTTGAATGGCTACTCGATTAGCCAGGATGCGGGTGCTGCAACGATGGGTGATGGTGGTGAAGTTCTGTTTGCACTGCAAATGGAAACTTGGTTCTAAAGGGACCTAACCTACAAAGAGTAATAAGAAAAGCGCCAACTGATTTCAGTTGGCGCTTTTTCATTAACAGGACTGACGCTCAATAGTTTTGAAGGTTAGTACCATCTTACTCATTTCAAAACTTCTGTTGGCAATTCTATCTAGTAACAGTTTCGCACCATTTTCCCCTGCTTTATCAAATGCATAGTTAAATGTTGATAAGGTTGGGGTGCACACTGATGCGAGCTCATCATCACCAACGCCTAGCACTAAAACGTCTTTACCCGGTGTTAACCCGAGATCTTGAATCGCTCTCATCGCACCGATAGCAATACGGTCTGTCGCACAGAACAAGCCATCTAGCTTAGGGCTCTTTGTTAAGTGTTGTTTTGCCAATGAATAGCCAGAATCGATGGTAAAGTCACCACGAGCATGGAAGGCGAGCTCAAAACCATGATGCTGTAGCGCTTGAACAAATCCTTCAGAGCGTTGCTTATCTACCGCGATATCGTCACCTTGCACACCAATAAAACCCATGGTTTGGCAACCTTTTGCAACCAGTCTATTTCCCGCTTCAAACCCTACTCGTGCGTCATCATGAATGATGCTTGGAATATTAAACATGGAACCATCTTGACCGACGAGCACAACTGGAACGGCTGAGTTTTGAATTGCTTTTACCAGTTTGGAATCGAGGTGGGTGGCGTAAAGAATGATCCCTTCAACCCGTTTTTGGTTAAAGATCTGAATGTATTCCAGTTCTTTTTCGTGGGCTTGGTGAGTGCTAGCAAGTAAGACATGTTTCCCGGCTTTTTCAAGGACATCGGTTAATCCATCGACACCTTGGGATGTGGCATGAGAGGAAACCCGAGGAACAATGACACCAACCAGATTGGTCTTTTGAGATTTTAGATCTTTAGCGACTTGGTTCGGCACATAGCCACACTCCGCTACTGCTTGGCGGACCTTCAGTTTTGTCGCTTCTTTTACGCCATATTCATCGTTTATAACCCGTGACACTGTTGATTTTGATACGCCAGCCAGACGGGCGACATCATGCAGACTCGCCATTGTTCCTATCCATTCTGTTTTTCGTTTTTGGGATTGTTTGCAAAGAGAAGATGAAAAGCTCTTTGATAAGTAGCGATTCTAACCTCCTATACTGCTCTTAGGGAGAGAATTTGACGATCATTCTCACATTCTCTCTGCTTTATCTTTGATCATTTGGTTTTATTGAGCAAAAATCTGTTTTGCAAACGTTCCCGAAAATTTCGCAAGCTCAGATAATAATCCAATGGGGTATGAAATGAATTATCCGGCAGTAGCAAAAGAGTTGTTAACTCTATTAGGTGGTAAAAGCAACATCACCGCACTTGCGCATTGTGCGACACGCTTACGCCTTGCCGTTGCAGATGAGCAAAAAATAGATGAACAAGCGATTGATAGCCTTGAAGGAGTAAAAGGGCAGTTCAAAGTTGCGGGTCAGTACCAAATCATTTTTGGATCTGGCATCGTAAACCAAGTTTATGCAGAAATGGCGAAGTTGACGGGGATGAGTGAAATGTCCACCAACGACGTTGCGTCTGCTGGCGCAGAGAAACAAAACATTGTTCAGCGCGCGGTGAAAGGGCTGTCTGATATTTTCGTTCCAATCATTCCAGCAATCGTCGCTGGTGGTTTGTTGATGGGTATCTATAACCTATTGACTGCTCAAGGCTTGTTCATTGATGGCAAATCTTTGATTGATGCCAACCCAGGACTGACAGACTTGGCGAACATGATCAACACGTTTGCGAACGCGCCGTTTGTTTACCTGCCTATTCTGCTGGCATTTTCAGCCAGTAAGAAGTTTGGCGGTAACCCATATTTAGGGGCGGCGCTAGGTATGTTGATGGTTCACCCTGACTTGCTGAATGGTTGGGGATTCGGCGGCGCATCTGTGTCTGGCAACATTCCGGTTTGGAATATTCTTGGCTTTGAAATCCAAAAAGTGGGTTACCAAGGTTCGGTGTTACCGGTTTTGGTATCGGCATTCATTCTTGCGAAGGTTGAGCTAGGCTTACGTAAAGTCATACCTTCTGTTTTAGACAACCTTTTAACGCCATTACTGGCGATTTTCATAGCGGGTTTGCTGACGTTTACTGTCGTCGGTCCGTTCACGCGTGATATCGGTTTCCTATTGGGTGATGGTCTGAACTGGCTATACAACACTGCTGGCTTTGTTGGTGGTGCGGTATTTGGTCTTATTTATGCTCCGTTTGTTATTACTGGTATGCATCACAGCTTCATTGCTATTGAAACTCAACTTCTTGCGGATATTGCGACGACGGGCGGCACCTTTATCTTTCCTATTGCGGCGATGTCTAACGTTTCTCAAGGAGCGGCTGCGTTGGCGGTGGGCGTGATGAGCAAAGATAAGAAGATGAAAGGTATTGCGATTCCATCTGGTGTTACGGGTTTGCTGGGTATTACAGAACCGGCTATGTTTGGTGTTAACTTAAAACTACGTTACCCATTTATTGCGGCAGTTTGCGCTGCGGCGTTATCAAGTGCGTTCATCACAATGTTTAATGTGAAAGCTCAGGCATTGGGCGCAGCTGGTCTTCCAGGCATCATTTCCATTACGCCAGAGAAGATTGGGTACTACATCGCGGGTATGGTGATCGCGTTCTTGACCGCATTTGTTCTCACCATTGTTCTTGGTATGCGTGACCGCGCTAAAGTCGGTAGAAAAGCAGCGGCTTAATCTGAACTCCTTAGGGGTGGAGTCCCCCAAAATCCACTTCTTTTCCTAAATGTTTGGGATGCTAGCCAAGCACTAATGGCTTGGCTAGCCTTTTTCAATTTTTACTTGGTAGTGAAGGTGTTCAACACGTTGGACTATCAGGGCTTTAATTTCAAGGTAAGCAAGATGAATCAAGTGTGGGTAACTGGTGATGCTGTTGTCGATCTAATACCGGAATCTGAGACTTCTTTACTCAAATGTCCCGGTGGTGCACCAGCGAATGTCGCCGTAGCTATTGCTCGTCTATCTGGTAAGAGTGCGTTTTTTGGACGTGTAGGTGATGACCCATTTGGTCGCTTCATGCAATCAACGCTCGATCAAGAGGGCGTGAGCACGGAGTTTCTCGTTAAAGATCCTGAGCAAAGAACATCAACAGTGGTGGTGGATTTAGACGAGCAAGGTGAGCGCAGCTTTACGTTTATGGTAAAACCGAGCGCTGATCAGTTTATGTCTGTTGAAGACATCCCAAACTTTAAGCAAGGTGACTGGCTACACGTTTGCTCAATTTCACTGGCAAATGAGCCAAGTAGAAGCAGCACGTTTGAGGCGATCAAAAGAGCAAAAGCCGCTGGTGGTTTCATTAGCTTTGACCCTAACTTGCGCGATGAAGTGTGGCAAGATCAATCAGAGATCCAAGCTGTAGTGATGAAGGCTGTAGCGATGGCTGATGTGGTTAAGTTCTCTGAAGAGGAGCTTTTGTTCTTAACTGACTCAACATCGATGGCGCAAGGTTTACAACAAATAGCCGCTTTGAATATTGCTTTGGTCTTGGTGACACAAGGTGCTAAAGGCGTTTGGCGTGTCTTTGAAAATCAGAGTGAGCTGATCACTGGTCAAGTCGTTAGTCCGATTGATACCACAGGTGCGGGTGATGCTTTTGTCGGAGGGCTACTGGCATGTCTTTCTCAGCATGACGATTGGAAAAATCATCCTGTTGTTAGCTCTGCGATTCAATGGGCAAATGCCTGTGGTGCATTAGCGACGACGCAAAAAGGCGCAATGACCGCGCTTCCGACCCAGACAGAATTGCTGCAATTTATTGGGCAATGATCTTCAGATCCAATTTCAGTTGAGAAAAATTATGAGCTTAAACAACCGTTGGACTGTAGAGCAAAGATATCGCCGACTTGAGCAAATCCCTCAGTGTGATATCGAAGAAATGACACTTTCACGTCAGCAAGATAAAGGCTTTCCTAGTTTTCATATCGCCCCTAGATTTGGGCTGTTAAATGACCCAAATGGGTTGTGTTATTTCAATGGTGAGCACCACATCTTTTACCAGTGGACGCCTGTGGGACCAGTCCATGGAATGAAGTATTGGTACCACCTTTCTACTAAAGACTTCATCCATTTTACTGATCATGGTGTGGGTTTTCATCCCGACCAAGACTACGATTCACATGGTGTCTATTCGGGCGGTGCTTTGGTGGAAAACAACAAGGCTTTGCTGTTTTTTACTGGTAATAAGCGTGACCAAAACTGGAATCGAATTCCAACACAGTGCTTTGCCACCATGGATTCAGATGGCAACATTGAAAAGCATGGTGTAGTCATTGAGAACGAACATTACACGGAGCACTTTCGTGATCCAAAAGTTTGGAAGAAAGGCGACGACTATTTGATGGTGGTGGGTGCTCAAACCAAAACCGAGCATGGTTCAATGGCGCTCTATCAAAGCAAAGATTTGAAAACGTGGCAGCATAAAGGTCCTATCAAGACCAAGTTTTCTGACCTTGGGTACATGTGGGAGTGTCCTGATTTCTTTGAGATTAATGGTCAATCGGTGATGCTGTTTTCTCCACAGGGCGTGAGCAGTAATAATCCTTATGATTTCAAAAACATCTATTCTGTTGCGTATATCGTGGGTGATCAGTTGAACCTAGAGTCGATGATTTTAGAAAACCACCAAGATATTTTGCAGCCAGATTATGGGTTTGATTTCTACGCCCCACAAACCTATTTAGATGAGAATGGGCGTCGCATTCTTATTGCATGGATAGGGTTGCCAGAAATCGACACACCATCGGTCACACACCAGTGGGCAGGAATGTTGTCTCTTCCTAGAGAACTAACGTTGAAAGATGGTTTTCTTGTTCAAGCTCCGCTCCCTGAGCTGAAGAGTTTAAGAAAAGAAGAGGTGGTCTTTGCACAATCCCATACACTGGAAAGCACAAGTTGTTTGATCCAATTAGACCTTGAGGGCGATGGCTTTGAACTTGAGCTGAGTAACCTCAAAGGTGACAACATCGTCTTTAGTGCGACAGAGCACGAGTTTATGCTGGACCGTCGTCACATGTCTCATTTGTACGCAGAAGAATTTGGTGGTATTCGAAAAGCACCAAGATTGGACGCTAAGCAGACGATTGAGATGTATATCGACAATTCTGTCATCGAGATTTTCATTAATGGCGGCAAACACACGATGACCAGTCGTTTCTTTATTGATGACCTCAATACGGTAACGTTGAGAGGGTTGGAGCAAGCAAGGCTTTTCCCTTTGAAAGGTATTACAGGCTTGTTTGAGTCATCTTTATAATTGGTCATATCAAGCGGAGTGCCTTTTGATATACGAGCCTTTTGATATAACAGCTCCTCAGTAGGCATCAAAAACGCCCTTCATATCTCCATGAAGGGCGTTTTTTGTTCAAAATACCTAGGTAGATTATCTTTCACGCACGTAGGTCGTTTGAACTAAAGTATCCAAAACAACTTCACTCTTGGTGACTTTGAAGTTTAGCGGTTGTTCTAAATCCCCAAATAGAGGTGCGCCGCCGCCAAGTAGGATAGGGAAGCGCGTGATCACCATTTCATCGATAAGATCTTCTTTCAGGAAGTTCTGAATCGTCACTCCGCCGTCGATGTAAAGATCGTTAAAGCCTTTTGCGTTTAGCTCCGCAAGCACATCTTTTTGCTCGCCTTTTACTAGAAAGACTTTGTCTTCGTAGCCTTGTGGCACTTCTGTCATGGTATTGCTGAGTACAAACACAGGTTTGCTGTATGGCCAATCGCAATCAAAGCTCAGTACGACATCTAGGGTGTTGCGCCCCATTACCAAGCCATCAATACGCTCCATCAGTGAGAAGAAGCCAGTATCAATGTTGTCTGGATTTGGTACTGAATGTAGCCAGTCAAGTTTGCCCTGCTTATCTGCGATGTAACCGTCCAGACTGGTTGCAATAAATACGATATTTGCCATGAGTACCTCATCAAAATTGTGATGCTTGAGCCAAGCTAAAGTATGGTTTAAAATTAATTCTACAATGTAGAATAACTCTGAGTTTATCGGGAAGATCAAATGTCTGTCAACGAAAAGAAACGCGGGAGACCAGCCGCTAAGCAGTCGCAGTTAAGCGCAGAAAGCATCCTAGATACAGCTAAGTCATTGATGAAAAAGGATGGCAAGGTACCAAGCATTCGCTCGTTAGCGACGCAACTAAATGTCGATCCCATGGCGATCTATCACTACTTCAAAAACAAGAATGCGTTGCTTGAAGCGTTAACCACATCGCTGGTGGAGGAAATTTATCAACCGAAAGTGAATGACGATTGGCAAGGCCAATTCAAAAACTTGTGTATTAGCTACATTGAACTGCTGCGTGAGTACAACGGGTTATTGCAAACCATGCTGAGCATGACATCTCATGGCCCTGCTCAAGTGTTTACCGAGCGTTATCAATTGATTGTTCAGCCTTTGGCGTTGTCTCCGCAAGTGGAGAAAGACAGTTTGGATCTATTGGCAGATTACCTACACGGGTTCGTGTTCTCGATCAGTTGTTGCCACGATGCGAGCTTGATTAAGACGGAGATGATGGATGGGCCGTTGAATCTGATCTGTTCTTCGTTATTGGCATCTCGAACCTAGTTCACATTACCGTGACGTTTTTACTTATAGCGTGAAAGAAAATCCCATAACCAAAGGTTCTAACTAAAAGAGATTGCAGGACTTTTATTTAGCGAATTCGACCTAATATCTTGAGTATGCCTAATCGCAGTTGGCGAAGAGGTGATGTTAATAATGCTTGCTGGCGCGTAAGACCCGTCAGTTTGAAGATGCATTCAAACACAATAAGGGAAAACAATGGCTAACGAATACATTCCACCAAAAGTTTGGACAAACGATAATGAAAACGGCGGTCAGTGGGCGAGCATCAACCGTCCGGATTCTGGCGCACGTCATGAGCAAGAGCTTCCAGTTGGTGAGCACCCATTCCAACTTTACTCAATGGGTACCCCAAATGGTCAGAAAGTGACGATCATGTTTGAAGAGCTTTTGGCGGCTGGCGTAACGGCAGCAGAATACGATGCATACCTGATTAAGATTGGCGATGGCGACCAGTTTGGCTCTGGCTTTGTGGCTGTTAACCCAAACTCTAAAATTCCGGCATTGGTTGACCGTTCGGGTTCTGAGCCAGTGAACGTGTTTGAATCTGGCAACATCTTGTTTTATCTAGCAGAGAAGTTTGATCATTTCTTACCAAAAGAAGGCGCTAAGCGTGCTGAGGTAATGAACTGGTTATTCTGGCTGCAAGGTTCTGCGCCATATCTAGGCGGTGGTTTTGGTCACTTCTACGCGTACGCACCAGAGAAGTTCGAGTACCCAATCAACCGCTTTACAATGGAAGCAAAACGTCAGTTAGATGTATTAGACAAGCGTCTTGCGAACAATGAATTCCTAGGTGGCGATGAGTACAGCATCGCTGATATCGCAACATGGCCATGGTACGGCAACCTTGTGTTGGGTCGTGCTTACGATGCGGCTGAATTCTTAGACGTAGAAAGCTACAAAAACGTTGTGCGTTGGGCAAAAGTAATTGATGAGCGTGAAGCGGTAAAACGTGGTCGAATTGTGAACCGTTCATGGGGTGAAGAATGGGAGCAGTTACCTGAGCGCCACAGCGCAGAAGATATTGATAAAGTATTGAAACTTAAACCATAAGCAATCTTGGCCTAGCTACGTCAAATGAGTTTAGTTTTATCTATGCTTATACAGTGACCTTAATCAAATCTATAGCGCACCATATACGGTGCGCTATTTTTATTCTCATTTAGTCTCGAAATGCTAATTTATATCACCTCTTGAAGAGCATTTAGTTCGTAGATGAATCTTTAATGTATTTATATATTATGATGCAAAACAAAGCTCATATTTCCATGTTAAATATGGACTGGTCATACTGCTTTCTAATAATTAAATTATTTAAAAATTATAAACTGATTTTATATCCATTATAAATAAAATTAATGATAATTAATATTTGACATAACCACTAAATTTATGTGGAATATGCGGGTTGATTTGTTTTGAAGAAATAAAATTAATTTCTAGTACTTTTATTTAAGACAAGCTTAGCTTTTAGCGATGTTTAATTATTAATGCTTATATCATGAAAGAGGATATGTATGATGTCGTCGTTTGAGTCGTACTGGGTTGGGATACGTCAAAGAATAGCCGCACAAACCGAAGGTAACCGCAGTTTAAAGTCTCTAGTAATTAAAAAGCAGCGTGTGAACTTAAATAACAGTGGGTTATCCTTTCGCGCTAAGTCCGGATGCCTTATCCCTCACTGTTATACCAAGTTCTCTGATGAGATAAACCTAAAAACATCGAAAAAATCGTCTCTTAGTTTTAAAAAAGGAAAGCTGTATTTTTCTCCAGTTTAATAATAAATGAAATTTACATAAATTATAATATTAGGTTTTTAAATTTATCGATAATTAATTACGATTTTATGATGCGTTTTCAATATGTTTTCTTGGTAAATAATTAGCTGGGCTTATTGTTGATTGTTTTTGTTGTTTCCTATTTAGATATGGATAAAAGCTCAACTACTTTTCCTATACCAACTTACTCCCTGAATTGACTTGCGCGCTTTTTCTCCCCTCTCAAAAAACATAGCGTTACGGAATTATTTTCGCTCCTGTTTCATTCTTCAAGACGAAAGCTCTACCTACCTCTCATTATTTTCGACAAACATTGAGTAAAAGTAACCAATCGTAACAAGGTGGCTGTAACTGAGCGCCGTTTCAATATACTCGTTTTTTAACTAGGTAATCCCGCGCTTTGAATTCATTCGGGTACCGTTTGTAAGCCTTAAATGCTACTAAGATAAGATGTCATGATGAGAAAAAGTACTATATTACACACAGTGTTAATTACAGGGTTCGCTGCTGTATCCTCGTTGGCTTATGCTGCGCCTTCAGTTGTGCCAAATGCGCCGGAACTCAGTTCTCGTGGTTATGTTTTGATGGACTTCCATACGGGGAAAGTACTGGTTGAACGTGATGCCCACAAACGTTTAAACCCCGCGAGTTTAACGAAGTTGATGACTGCTTATGTAGCTGGTCAAGAAATTAATACAGGCAATATTACGTTGAATGATGAGGTTGTCATCAGCCGAAATGCTTGGGCAAAAAATTTCCCAGATTCTTCAAAAATGTTTATTGAAGTCAATACTTCCGTTTCTTTGTCTGACTTATACCGTGGTCTGATTGTTCAATCTGGTAACGATGCCAGTGTCGCTATTGCTGAGCATGTTGCGGGAAGTGAATCAGGGTTTGTGAGTTTGATGAATAGTTGGGCCGCCAAGCTTGAATTGTCTAACACGGCATTCACCAACCCTCACGGCCTAGACAGTGACGGTTTATATTCGACACCTTATGATATTGCCAAGTTGGGCCAAGCGATTATTCGTGACTTACCTGATATCTATCCGCTGTATAGCGAAACCTCGTTTACTTACAATGGCATCACTCAATACAACCGTAATGGCTTGCTTCGTGATCGTAGTATGAATGTCGATGGCATGAAAACTGGTTATACAAGCGGCGCGGGTTATAGTCTAGCGACTTCTGCAACACAAGGTGATATGCGTTTGATTGCGGTAGTGATGGGAGCGAAGAGTGAGAATGTTCGTGAATCAGAAAGCAAGCAGCTGTTAAGTTATGGCTTCCGCTTTTACGATACGGTAATGCCGACTGAGGCGGGTGCGGAACTTGCGAAAGCTCGAGTTTGGATGGGCGAAAAAGACGAGCTTACTGTTGGCGTAGCTAACGATGTTTATCTCACTTTGCCAAAAGGAGATGTAAAAAAGCTGCAAGCGGAAGTTGAATACAACGGTGATTTAGTTGCGCCAATTTCTGAGCAACAAGTGGTTGGTAAAGTGCTTTACAAAGTCGAAGGTAAGGTCGTAAATGAAGCCGAGCTCGTTGCATTGGAGTCCGTGGAGGAAGGCAGTTTATTCAAGCGAATTTTAGACTGGTTTAAGCAATTGGTCGCTAGCTGGTTCTAAACAGTAGCGAACTTCTGTCTATATCACTCTATCTTGTTAATGTTCTATTAAATCAATTTACTAAGGCGACCAACGTGGTCGCCTTACGTTTTTGGAATACTCGTTGCGTTAAAACGCAGGCCTTCTTGTAAGGGGGTGTTTTTACCTGACCAAGAGCGTTTTGTGTTTTTGGGTGCGAGAGAAAAGAAACTAGAACAAGAATGGAGTGACACGTGCACAAGATTTTATCTTTGACATTGATTTTATCGCTCATGGGCTGCGCTATGCCTTACCAGCAGGAGGTCGATAGCGGCCAATGTGTTGGAGTCATGACCTCTCAGGATGCATATGGTTATTTAAACCCAAACCATTACACAATGCAGGTACTCGCGCTAAAGCAAGAAAAAGATGTGAAAGATTATATTCGCTATATCGATCCTAAGCATCCGGTTTGGGTTAACTGGAAAAACAGCCGAGGCACGCGTTGGTATACGGTAACTGTTGGTGATTTTAAAACGAAACAGGATGCCTACAATGCGCTTTCTTCATTACCAAGCCGTGTAAAGCAGTCATCCCCGTTTGTGCTGACTTTTGCGGAAATGCAGCGTAAGCAACAAACGAGTGTTGTGAGAATGCGTTAGCCAACAAAAAACGGAAGCGATGGCTTCCGTTTTTGTATTTAGGAGTAAGCTTAAAGCGCCGCTAAAATCGTTTCTGCTTTGCTTGCTTCAAACTCTTTTGGCTCTTCAACGTTTAGCTTAGTCACTGTGCCGTTTTCAATGATCATTGCGTAACGTTGTGAGCGAATACCACCAAAGCCGCCTGTATCCATTTCAAGACCTAATGCTTTAGTAAAGCTAGCGTCGCCATCACCCAACATCAAAATCTCAGAAGCGTTTTGAGCTTCGCCCCACGCTTGCATCACAAATGCATCGTTTACAGAAACGCACGCAATTAAATCAACACCTTTTGCCTTTAGCTCATCAGCTAATACCACATAGCCTGGTAGATGAGCTTCTGAACAGGTAGGGGTGAATGCGCCAGGTACAGCAAAGAGTACGACTTTCTTGTTCGCAAACAGTTCTGTAACGTCGTGGTTCACCATACCATCTGCAGTCAACTCACTTAGAGTTGCAACTGGTAGAGCTTGGCCTTGTTGAATCATGATTCTATTCCTTTTTGTGTGCTAGTTTAGCTTTCTCAGTCTAGCGTTTATAAATGCGGTTAACCACAGAGTTTTTGTAGGGTTTTAATACCTACGCGTTTGGCCTAAGGCGTGGCACTGATGCCTTTATTGCAAAGCTTCGTGCTGGTTTACGTATTGGCTAACAAGGTGACGATATTTCGCCTTTAACTCGTTATCGATAAAGCTGGCATCAATCGCGTTCATTGTAAATTGGGCAAGTTCACTCTTACTCATTGGATGTGCGTTGTTGACGGCCAGAAAGTTATCCGTCATGTAGCCACCAAAGTACACAGGATCGTCTGAGTTAATCGTTACAGCGACACCTTTTCGTAGCAAATCCACAATATTGTGATCTTTCATATCGTCGAATACACATAGCTTAAGATTCGATAACGGACACACTGTCAGTGGCATTTGGCTTTCGATTAAGGATTCAACTAATGCTTCATCATCAACACAGCGAACACCGTGATCCACGCGGCTCACGTAAAGCATTTCAATTGCATCGCTAATATTTTGTGCGGGGCCTTCTTCACCTGCGTGAGCAACGGTAAGTAAGCCTTCTTCTACTGCTTGTTTAAATACGCGCTTGAATTTAGCTGGCGGATGACCTTGTTCTGAAGAATCTAGTCCAACACCAATGATCTTATCACGGTGTTTCAGAATAGCCTGTAGGGTCTCTATGGCGCTCTCTTCTGAAAGGTGACGGAGAAAACACGCAATAATTTGCGAGGTAATGCCAAGTTTTTCGTGACCATCTTTTAGCGCACGAGCGATTCCATTGATAACAGTGTCAAAGTCTATGCCGCGTTCTGTGTGTGTTTGAGGGTCAAAAAAGATTTCGGTATGAATAACGTTGTCTTCTTTACAGTGCAGTAAGTATTCCCAAGTGAGATCGTAAAAATCTTGCTCCGTACGCAGAACTCCCGCTCCTTGGTAATAGAGGTCGAGAAATGATTGTAAGTCTGTAAACTGATATGCGCTGCGTAGTTCACTCGGAGAAGAGTAAGGGATCTCGATGCCGTTTCGTTTTGCTAATTTGAATAAGAGTTCCGGCTCAAGTGAACCTTCGATATGTAAGTGCAGCTCTACTTTTGGAAGACCTTGAATAAATGCGTTCATATTCCACCTTATGTGTATTGTGGATGCAGTTACTCTAAGAATAGGTATAGATAGAAATAAATCGAACGCTATCACAAAGAGTAAGACCCACGATGATCTCAACTCTTCGTAATCAGCACTTTGCGGGAACTGGTAGAGACCCCCAAACCATATCATTGGGGTTATACGAAGCAAACGAGAGGGATTATACGCAAAAATATCGCTTTGGCTATACGCAAATAACCTAACTGTCATTAGTCACGGGTTTTCCTGTGAGCGAAACGACTATTTGCAAGTCACTTGAGTATAGAGGAGCCAGTTGTTTTTGCGTGTGTGAGAGGCACGTGTAATTAGAAGAGTAGTCTAAAAGAGTGGAGATTCGTTTGAGCAAAGGTAGGTGGCGGTACCTTGCACAACGATAAAGGCAGAGAAAGCACTAGAGAGCATTTATAGATCGAATAACTTATCAAATTCTCTTTGTTCCATAATGTCTTCTATGCGGCGTCGAGTTTTCTGCTTTACCGCCGCCGCGTTTTGTTCAGACTCTTTTTTGTCTTTTTCTGACTGCTTCTTACTTTTTCTAGCCATTGGATACCTTCCAAATTAGTTGCATTATCCATTAATGCATGAAAACTGAATCAGTTAACAGTAAAACTTCCTAACTTTGAACCTGAATCACAGAGAATAGTTCCAGATTGCGTTTTCTCACAATATTCAAAATCGATCATGAAGCTATGAGAAAGAAGTTTCGGTAATACGTGCCTTCGTAAAATATCACCATTTAATTGATGTATTTTAGCGTTCCAAGAGGTTTGAGGTTGTTCTAAATTAAATTCAATTTCTAACATTTATTCTCCTGTTTTTTAGTGATTTTCTCTTTGTTAAGTAATTGATACCAATGCCTTTGACGGCCAGTTCTTTTTGAGGACATGATTTTTCCTATAAATAATAAATTAAGCAGTACTATTCAGTTTATTTTAGATAGCACAAAGCAATGCCTAAAATTAGGCTGAGTGATTGATGAAAGAATATTTTTGAAGGAGAGAGGTTTGGTGCAGCATGGGCATGCTACACCAAGAAAAGCAGTCTTATAGAGGAGTTACTTCAGTCGCTTGAGGACCTTTTTTACCTTGCTCTACATTGAAGCTTACTTTCTGACCTTCAGTCAGTGTTTTGAAACCGTCAGAAACGATAGCGTTAAAGTGTACGAATACATCTTGGCCGCCGTTGTCTTGAGATAGAAAACCGAAGCCTTTAGTTTCGTTAAACCATTTTACTGAACCAGTTACTTTAGACATAAAAATACCTTTGAATTAAACATAAAAATTATGATTTGTTTTGTGGATCTTTTCTAAGCTATTGAATGTTCAATCAAGAGGAAGTTGTACGCAGGTGTCTGAATTGGGGATTCAAGATTTTACTGAGAGGAAACTTAAACTAAATGTTGCATTAACAGCTCTCTTCTAAGAGCCAAGGCACACTATACACCTTGTTTAGAAAATAGCTACATTTATTTTAGATAAATTAAATGTGCTCATTATTAACTCGATAAATTGTATTGTTCGAAAAAGTTGAATAAGTAGAACGAATAGTATGGCTCATAATTTTAGCTCATCAACCTAAAATAGAACCTTATCGATAGCCATAGATTGAACATGCGATTTGCAAGCGGTCACAAAGATAAACTAGGAGAACTAGTATGAGTACATTCAGAGACATTCGTCAGCTTATTCCTGCGCAAGCTACTGCTGATGGTGATGGAGTGAAAATTCGCCGAGTAGCGGGTTTCAATAATGCTAGCTTTTCTCCATTTTTGATGATGGATGAACTCAAATCAGAAGACCGCGCTGACTATATCGGCGGTTTCCCTCCGCATCCGCACCGCGGTATCGAGACGCTTACTTATATGTTGAAAGGTCATTTCCAGCATCGTGATCATATGGATAATGTTGGCGAGCTTCGTTCCGGTGGTGCACAGTGGATGGCGGCAGGAAGAGGCGTCATCCATAGCGAAATGCCTATTATGAAGGAAGGCGAACTGCATGGTTTCCAAATTTGGATTAACCAGCCTGCGAAAAATAAGATGCAGCCAGCTCAATATCATGACTTTCAACCTGAAACGATCACTGAGTTTGATACTCCGAATTCGGGGGTTGTACGTTTGATTGCGGGTCATATGACTATAAACAACGAACGAATTCAGGGGCCGCTAACAGAGACAGGTGTTGCTGCCACGGTAGCCGATTGGAGAGCGATGGGTGGTCAAGCTTTGAATTTGAACACGGAGCAAGATAACAACATGATGCTCTATGTCTATAAAGGTCGTATTCAATTAAGAGGTCGTGAGATCAATCAAGGTGAAATGGCCATTTTATCGAAAGGTGAATGGGTTGAATTGCAGGCCGAAAAAGAGAGTGGTGCACTGATCTTTATTGGTGAGCCAATTAATGAACCCGTGGTGCATTATGGCCCTTTTGTCATGAATAGCATGGGAGAGATAGAACAAGCCATCCAAGACTACAACTCTGGGTTGTTTGAAACTTACTAGTTTTGACAGCCTACTCGCTTTTTCAGTTAGCGAGCAAATTAAAACAGTTTTGAGCCTGAATATTGGGCTCGACCAGAAGCAAATACGATAATCCACTGCCATCGAATTTGCGTTAGCCACGTTTAATCCACGTGGCTTTTTTCTACTTCTGACTCCAACGTATGATGGCTTCCTTTCCTGCTTCAATTCCTAACTCATAAGCATGACGCAGTGGTGCTGGCGATCGACTCAGCCGTTTCAACTTGAATGTTTCAGGAGGACACACTTGAATGATTTCGATACCAGGTGGAGGGTTGTTGATCAGCGCTAAGGTCTGATTGTAGCGAACTTCACGTGTCAACATCGGTTCAATTAATCCGGGCGTTTCTTTCAACATCCTCTTAGTTAGGGCGCTGAATCTTCCTCTTGGCTTTTGATAGCTTGCGGGCTGACTGCGTAAAACCATAATCTTTTTGGCGCCTCGATTTATTGCTTCTGCAACAGGAAGTGCGTCTGAGACGCCACCATCAACGTATTGAATTCCGTTCAGTGATACGCCATTTCGGTAAAGTACAGGCAGTGCGCTGCTGGCTTTCATTGTTTCTGCCAAGTCGTCGACATCAGGAAGGTGGTACTCTGCTTGCCCATTGTCTTGACGCGTCACGCCTAAAAAGAAAGGTCGTGAATCAGCTTTGAGCGCAGATTTATCGATGCCAAGTTCTTCGAGGGTGACATTCCACATCCAGTCTAAGTTCATCATATCACCACCACGTAGAAGTTGAGATGGAGAGATAAATTCTTTTCTTAAGCTGTAATCGAGGTAGATTTTTAAGTTACGTCCGGGCATTTTAGCTAAGTAGGCAGCCACGTTGCTAGCACCCGCAGACACTCCCCAAAAGCTATCAAATGGAGAGAACTCGCTAGCAAGAAAATGATCGAGTATGCCGCATGAAAATACGCCTCGCATGGCTCCACCTTCGACAATCAATGCTCGAGAGCCTACTTTTTCCATCACTTCGCTCCACTCTTTATCAATCGGATAATAGCGTGCAGCTTAACGCATAATGGTTTTATACCCAAGTGGGCCAAAGGTCTAGGTTGCGTTCCTTTGAATAAAAAGGGCATCAACGGATGCCCTTGTCACTTTTAGCCTATGGAATTGCGGGTTTGAGTCGCTAATTTAGTGAAGGAGACCGAGCCAACTAGCCCCCTTACATAGAGCCATACCTGTACTCCCATACTGATCGTTGTTGGAATAGTTTGATGATCACTTGTTAAATAGGCATACAAACACTATCCAGAGCGTTGTAAGCAAAAGTAATGGGGTGAATACTTTCTGGATAGAAGCGCCATCCGTTAAATTGTAAATTTTGATGGATTCATTATAAAACGCTCGTTTGAATTCTTTGAAGCTAATGTCGCTCTTCGCATGCGACTGTTCATAGTGCTGGTGCGCTGCGTCCGATAGTTGGTATTCCAAGTCTTGGAGCTCGTACTCCTTGTTAAAAAACGCATCCCAAGCCGAAAGGCGGGCTATCGTTTTAGGAGATGGATCCCCATTTAGTTTCTCTAGACGTTTAGCATAAGCTGCTTGATATTTATCCACGGTATATTCCTGTCTGAATAGACGTTGAGTTAGAACATATGTAAAAAAGAAAAATAAGTAATAAAAGGTTTTTTACGTTCTATACCTGTGATAAATGCTAAAAATTTCAATGCTCTAGCACTCCGATGTCGCAAATGATATTGATGGAATTGCTCTGCGACAAATAAAATAATTACTCTAGATAACAACGAATTTTTGTTGTTTTTTTTAAAAACTGATCATGAGATTGAGTGGGGATTTTTACCGAGAAGAATTTCGCTACTGTAACTGTCTATATTTACTCAAAAAGAGAAAATCTTAGAAGCTTTCTTTGATTGATGTGAGATATTTTAGATCGAAAAGCATTAATTTTGGCTATGCTTATAGTTCGTCTTTTTTGTTGTTGAACTCTACTTCGAGGGAGAAAGAACCCATATTTCGAGCATAGGATAGCTCGCTTTTTCGTTACGTCGTTCTTGGAGTTTGAATCAGTGACGACGCTATGAGTCTAGCATCTTGAACTCACTTGGGTGTATTAATTAATTATAAAAGTAAAGCAGTGCTGAGCTAGGATAAACTTCAACGTAAAGGTGACGGTATGAATATACAATCAGCCATTATTGAATATGCGATAGCGATTATAGGCTTACTTTTGACGGGCGTTACCCTCTGAGCATGACTGCCCAGAGGATAGAAAGTGCATTAGCCGATCGCTAACGATTGATGTTATATCGAGCCATTGCAGCTTCTTCAGACGATACAACTGTTTTACCAATTGGTGCGAGTGAAATAACCGCTAGTTTGAGGTGTTGGAGCGCAAACGGAATGCCGATTATGGTGACAAAGCATGCTGCTGCAGAAAGTACGTGACCGATAGCTAACCAAAGGCCTGCAAACACAAACCAAAGGACGTTACCAATAACGCCGAGCGGACTCGTGCCAATGTCCATTTCATTGGTCAATTCATCGCGTGAGATGGCCTCTTTACCGAATGGGAAAAAGGAAAAATTACCCATAACGATACACGCACGCCCCCAAGGTATTCCGATGATGCTAATAAAGGCCAAAATACCAAAAAACCACCATAGCAACCCCATAAATACGCCACCAAATACAAACCAAATGATGTTACCAAGTGTTCTCATTCTATTTCCTTTATTCTTGAATGTGATGATTCAGATACCTGAGGGCACCGTAAAACAAATCTAAACCGTCTGTTTTGTCGATGTGTGCTTTCGTGCCCTCATTGACCTGATTGATAGAATAATCGCTGTAGTCTTAACAGAGAATGAATGCCTTCCCTAAGGCAAGTCTTTTTAGTATAGAGCGTAATACTCAATCAAGCATATAGCCAAGAATCGCATTATCTAGAGACAACTTTCTCGATATATTGACAAATTTGCTCTGCGAATCGATGGCTGGCAATGTTGCGTTTTACTACTTCATTAGCAATATTTCCAGACTCAACGACGCCAAACCAGTCGAGCAACATCGAATGGAAACCTTTACTCGTCAGCATTGGCGTCCAGTCTTTCAAATTGATTTTTTGCTCTTGGTTAGCTTGCCATAGTTTGCCTTCAACGAAGGAGTCGAACTCAACTGCCTTGTTTGCATAACAAGCTTGAACGCGCTCTGTAGTGATACCGAAGTGGCGATTCATCGAGGCGTGGAGCAAAGTATCTCCATGTTGCCACTGAATATCTAAGCGCGCCAACTGACCACCTTCAAGTTGATGAGTTACATAAGCATCTTTTAGATCGGCTTTGGCTGTGACGTTAACGCTGTCTAATGGGTGAATAAAATCATCAAATATAAAGGTACGAACATCCCCCGGTAGTTGATGACGGTTCTTTTCCCAGCGTAGCGACTTTAAGTTAGATATGTTGCCTTGCTGCACTTGTGGCATATGTTGGTTGTAAAGTGGAATGTGACGACGGTTAAAGCCCACATAGAGTGGCTGTCTCTCTTTTTCGGCAATGTCGTACAGCTTTTCTACGTCATCAGCACTATTCGCTAATGGTTTGTCGACAAAGGTTGGAATTCCATGCTGCAGAAAAAATGCCGCTATTTGAGGGTGTACGCTTGTTGCCGCATGAATCATGACGGCATCGACGCCAAAGTGCAGAAGTTGCTGGTAGTCTTGGCAGATCTCTGAGATTCGATACTGCTTAGCCAGGCTCTCAAGTGTGTTTGGGTTGCGGGTACAAAATACAAGTTCGATATTTGGAAGCTGAGTGATAACAGGAAGGTATGCTTTCTGAGCGATATCCCCTAGACCAATAATACCAATTTTCATCCTAGTCCTTATCTCGATGTATGGATCGCGGACTGTCAGTATAACGCTTGGCGCGGCGATGAGTTTAAATACCTTGTTAGAAAAAGCCTGATTCACACTTTGAGCCAGGCTTTATTGAATGATTTAGGAAACGGCTCGGCAGGCTTTGAATATATCTAACTTGCTATCGTAGGCTTGAGTTTGTACATCCATAATGCCTAATAAAGAGTGGAACACGTTATCATGTGAGTATTGGCCTGCATTCTGTGCTTGTTTATACAAACAGTCGGTATTGATCTGCTTCGCTTGTTTAAAGCCCGAAGACAGCCACATAATCAAAGGAACGCGTTTTTGGAAATCTGGTGCAAGGCCATAAGGCATACCATGTAAGAACAATCCGTTTTCGCCTAGTGACTCACCGTGATCCGATATGTAAATTAGCGCAGTATTATACTCAGACTCTAACGCTTTAAGTTTTTTGATGGTTTCTGCCAATACAAGATCGGTGTAGCGTATTGTATTGTCATATGTGTTCACTATTTGTTCGATGCTACAGTTTTCGATATCTGCACGTGGACAGTCTGGTTTAAAGAAGGCGTTGTCTCTTGGGTAACGCTGAAAGTAGGTCGGACCGTGGCTTCCTATAAGGTGCATGGCGACCACTCGGTTACCGTGCATATCCGCGACTTCCTGATCAAAATGATCTAATAGCGCCATGTCGTAACAAGTTTGGCCATTACACATAGGGCTTACTTGCTTTCGATCAACTTCGATTTTCTTGATCTTGTGGGCTACTTCTTTATCCCCACCGTCATTTTCTTTCCAAATGAGGTCAACCCCGGCGCGCTGCATTATATCGAGAGCATTGTCCTGGTTATCCGCTTTGGTGCGTTCAAACTCGTTTCGCGTGAGCTGTGAAAACATACAAGGCACAGATACAGCAGTCGCGGTGCCACAAGATGCGACGTCTTGAAATGAGATAACATCCAATTTACTAGTATAAGGGTTTGTCTCTCGTGTATAGCCATTGAGTTGGTAGTTCTGCGTTCGAGCGGTTTCTCCTACGACAAAAACCAGTAGTGTTGGTTTGCGCTGTGCTTGCTGTACGGCGCTATCTGACTGCTTTGCATCTGTGCCGATTTCTCGATATGGCTCTGGCGTGGTGAAATATTTCTCCTTCACATACCCGGTCGCGCTGTAAACGAACTGGGTGGGTATGATGATTTTTTTTAGGTGGCTATTGTTGCGCCCTACAGATGCGTAGTCTTGATAGTACACGCTGGCAATGACGGCGATGACAGCTAGCGACGACAGCATCGATACTAATTTGGTAACAGAGAAGTACAGTAATTGGTGACGTTGAGATTGCAGCTTGACCTTAAAGACAATTATCGCTGGGATAACTCCCATAATCAGCGTCCAAATTACAGAGTGAGCACTCAGGTAAGAACTCGCCTCGCTCGAATCGGTTTCAACAATATTGGCAATCATTCCAGAATCGAAAAGTGTGCCATAGTTATAGCTTGCGTAGCTCACCATACTTGAAACAATGATTAAAATTATAAAGAACGGCTTGCCGATCCAAGGCCAACTAAATAAATTAAAAAGGAAATTGAGCGCGGCAAGAAAGAAAATTGGTATTGTGATAATAAATCCAATCTTGACATTATCTAAGTGTGTAAAGATGCCGATCAGTTCTTTATAAATAGGGATATTTACGACGAGAGCGAAATACAGCGCCAACAGGAAAGTAAAGGTAACGTAAGAGATACCTCTCTGTTGTAAATCATGTGTCTTCATAATGAGTGTCTTGAATAAAAATTAGAGCAAGAACGAAGCCCAAATAAAAAGGGCAAGAGTTAACGCAACAAATACTGCTGCTGAGCCAATATCTTTGGCTCTACCACTGAGCTCGTGCCAGTCATCGCTAACACGGTCGACAACCGCTTCTACGGCGGAATTAATGAGTTCGACGATCAATACCAAGAACAGGCTACTGATCATCAGCACTCTTTCGTATGTGGTGACAGGAAGGAAAAAAGCACAGACGGAAAGTACCAAGGCGAGAATCAATTCTTGTCTAAAAGCGGCTTCGTGTGTCCATGCGGCTTTCAATCCTTGAAATGAATAGCCGGTCGCATCCATGACACGGCGTATACCTGTTTTACCTGGCTTCAAAATATGACCTTACTATTTAAGCATTGGGATGGAACACATATCCCAGAGAGGTAACGAGATTAATCGTTACAGCGTGAAACATTTGTGAATAGAATCCATCGCGCGATAATTTAAGAAAAGTGCTTATTTAATCAAGATCGTAGACGGTATAGCCTTTGTGCTGGAGACATTTACGCAATACGAGAGATTGGGTTTTGGTTGAATCATTTGTTCCACTCAAAGCACCTGCTCCAGCTCCTACAGCTCCGCCGGCAGCAGCACCGACAGCCGCTCCACCTAATCCGTCTTCTAGCGCACCAGCAGCTGCGCCGATCAATGCGCCTGTAACTGCCCCATTAGTGGCTTCAGATTTCGCTGCCTCTGATTTGTCGACATTTTCTGCATAGCCTTGGCAGTAAAGAAAGTCTTGTTCATATGTACTAGGGTCAACATTGGTCATGTCGACGACAGGTTTTTGGTTGTAGGCGCAAGCTGTAAGCGTAGAAGTAAGCGCCATAATCAGGATAAAAGATTTATACATGAGTACTATCCATTTAGTGTGTGAATCTTATGGATTAAATGTACACTGTTTTATTGTTGGGCTCTGTCGCTTGAGTGTATTGAAGTGTCGTCTTCTGTAAACGGGGTAGGAAGGTTAAGTTAACTGTCTGATTTTTTGAGGCTAAGTGTGAAGCAAGCTCCTCCAAGTGGGCTATGGCAAATCGAAACTTCTCCACGTTGAAGCTCCATTATCTGTCTGACAATCGCCAAACCGAGCCCAAACCCGCTCGTCTTTTTGTTGCGAGATTCATCCGCGCTGTAAAATGGTTCGAATAGATGAGGCCAATGCTTTTCTTCAATACCTATGCCATCATCATGAACATTGATGAAGCAGCGGTGCTGATCGTGTTTTATCTCCACTAAAATCTGCTTATCTGCGTACCGCATTGCATTGCGCAGCAAGTTATCTAAGGCTCGCTTTAACAATTTTGGGTTAGCAAACGCGAGAACGTTTTCTGAGTTTACTTCTTGAAGCGAGATAGCGAGCGTAGTCTCTTTTTGCCATCTCTGTCGTAATTCTTTGACTAAGTTGAATAGGACGACTTCTTCTTGAGTTTGTAATGCTGTGTCAGGACGCTCCATCTTTGCGTAGTAAAGCAATTCTTCAACCATTTCTTCCATCTCGTCAATGTCTTCGACGATACTGTAAACATACTTTTTCTGTTGTTCAGTTAAGGTTGAATCCGATAACAAATCTGCTTGCCATTGTAAGCGGAAGATTGGGGTACGCAATTCATGTGCAACGGCGTTAGTTAGCATTTTATTGCTAGTGATCAAGCGAGATACTTTATCGGCCATCGTGTTAAAGCTTTTGTTTAACGTCCCAACAGACTTAGCGCTTGAGGTACTAGCTCGAGCCTTGAAATTACCTGAGGCAAACTCAACGGTCACTCTCTCTAGCTCTCGAATCCGACGGCTTAAGAACCAGATCAACAATATGCAATACAGAGCAAATCCAGCTAAAAAGAACAACCAAACTATATTGTCATCAAAGTTGGCTGCTTTAACCACAGGACTATTCGGATTATCGCTCATTTTAAAGATAGGCGTACTCGCATCTAGGCGGAACCAGATATCCCTTTCTTCATCGTAAGCGACGTTAACGGAGGTATCACTTTCAAACGCCTTTTTGATGTCTGTTGGAAGCTCTTCAAGCGTATGAGGCACCAACAAACGATGGCTTGATGTGGCAAATTGTTCCAACTGTTGTTGAGTATATTCTAATCCGTGTTCTTTATAGATAGGATAGATCAGATCGTGAAAAGCTTGACCCTCATGCTCTTGTAATAGGTAGTCATAATCTGTGTTGATCTCATAAACTAAGAACTCGTATCCCCACAAGCTAGCCATAAACAGAATGATAAGGCCAACAAAGCTTTCCAGATAAATCCGTCTCATTATTCATTCCATGCATCAGGCATAAATAGGTAGCCTTTGCCGCGAACGGTAATGATTTTTTGTGGTGAGCAAGAAGCATCGCCTAGCTTCTTTCTCAGTGTCACTATGCGATTATCAATGGTTCGGTCTGTGCCATCGTATTCAATACCACGCAGTGTTTTGGTCAGCCACTCACGTGATAGTGTTTTTTCAGCATGCGTAGCAAGAACCCACAACAAATCGAACTCGCCGTCTGTCAGCGCAATTTCTTCTTGGTTCATTACGCACGATTTACGCAACCGGTTTAAACACAGAACACCAATTTGTAGGCCGTTTTCGGACTCGGTAGGCGCCGCCTCTTTTCTTCTTAATAGCATGCGAATACGAGCCAGCAATACGCGAGGTTTGATGGGTTTAGTAACAAAGTCATCTGCGCCTATTTCTAATGCGGCGACATGATCGAAGTCATCATCACTTGCTGTCAGCATCAACACTTTGCCTTTGTAGCATTCTCGGATTTGACGACATACACTCAGACCATCTTGCCCGGGTAGCATCAAATCTAACAGCACCACGTCTGGTTGTGTGTCAATAATCGCATTGGGTGCGTCCGTCCCATTGTCGATACATTTGACCTGAAAACCTTGTTCAACAAAATACTCACCCAACATAGTTTGTAATTTGGGATCGTCTTCCACAATGATTAGAGATGGTTTGATTTGTTGTGCGTTCATTTAAGTGATGTATACAATATTTAATATCAATGGAACTTAAACAAATTTACGAATTATTTCAAATAAAGCTTTCTCAGAATAAGGTTATCGGATGAGTTAATTGGATAAAATTGCCAATTAATGATTTAAATCTAATCACCAATCACATTTCGGGAGATGTAAAAAGGCGCAACGTTTGCGCCTAGGTATGGAATCTTAAAGCGAAATTACCGCTTATTCGGTGGTACACACGACGCTGTTGTCGCTGCCAAAAACATTTGGAACGTAAGCATCAGCTTGTGGGTCATTTTCCCACTTCGCATCATCGAGCAAGTAACGGAACTGAACATTCTGCGCTTTAGGTAAGCGGGTTTTAAATTTAAACTGACGACTTTTCTTCACTAATTTCATCGGTTCTGGCTGCCAGTTGTTGAAGTCTCCAGCAATTTGGACAGAGTCCCACTGATCTTTATCTAGCTCGAACGTGACTTCGACTTCATCTTTTGTCTTAAAGAATCTTTTTTTAAGCATTGATCTTTCCTTGTTCGTACAAAAACTGTTCTAACTATTACTCGTGTTTCATAATGATTTCAAGTTTTATAGAATTGTTGCTGGTATCTGATGAGGGGAGTATCCGAACGGTGAATAGCTCGTTGTGCTGGTTTCGTGTACTGAGGGAGCGTTAGAGAGAAAATTCACTAGCCTAAAATAGTCAAAGAACAGAGTTTGTTAGCGAGCCGAGAGTCCGTATCTTGAAGTCAAACCGTTATCATGTATTATCTTAAATCACCATTTTCCTTGATGTAGCTATGTTGAAGTTTAACCGTACATTGTTGACTGCGATAGTTTGCTTAGTTGCTATGCTTTTGAGTAGTGTTGCTCCTGTGGCGCAGGCTTCCGCTCCGATGAAAACAATTGAAGTACGCGATCTTATTGTTCAACAGGCTGCTCTACACAAACAACTTGGCGTCAATGACGACTGCGTAGAATCACATCACGATGAGTCAGCCATCAATAAGGCACAACAATCTCACACGAGTTGTAGCTCTTCCTGCATGGTCAAAATTCCCGCCAACTTATCTCAAAACGACTTACTGCTTCTTCCTTATAGCCTTGCTTTGATTGATAGGCCTCTAGTCGAAAAAGTAGTGACAGTGATCACCAAGCTTTATCGTCCTCCGATTGTTTAATTCCTCATCTCAAATTACTTGGGGTTTACCCCTTTTTACCAAATGAAATGATTTGGCATTTGAATGCCACAAGGAAATAAACAATGAAAAAACTACTTGCCTTATGTAGTGCACTTTTACTGACTTTTACCGCTCATGCAGCGCAATTTGAAGAAGGGAAGCACTACAAAGTTCTGGATGTTAAGAAAGCATCGAAACCTGTTGTGACGGAATTCTTTTCTTTTTATTGCCCACATTGCTACAAGTTTGAGTCGCTTATTGAGCGTTTAAAACCTGCTCTGCCAAAAGAGGCAAAGTTTGAAAAGGTACATGTGGGGTTCATGGGCGGAGATATGGCGATTCCGATGGCCAAGTCCTACGCGACGATGGTGTCGCTCGGGGTTGAAGATACAATGATTCCTGCCATGTTTGCCCAAATTCATCAAAAGCGACAAGCGCCAAAAGACGAAGCTGAGCTGAAACAACTCTTCGTTGATAATGGCGTAGAAGGTAAGAAGTTTGATGCGGCTTACAACAGTTTCGCCGTAAACTCAATGCAGAAAGGTTTTGATAAGCAATTCTCTGCCAGCACGTTAAGAGGGGTTCCGGGTGTGGTTGTGAACAATAAATACATTGTTTTGGCCAACGAAATTCGTACTTACGACGAGTACAATCAATTAGTTAATTACTTATTGACGCTGTAACTGTAAATAGCATTGATGCTTAAAAATGGCGACGGTAGAGTCGCCATTTTTTATGCTTATCACACTCGTATTATCTAAGAACGCTTGTACATGCTTGAGTCGGAACACTAGTCATAAATATGGCATGCGGATAAAACAAGCTAGCAGCAGTGATTGCAACATTACATGGCTGAGCAATCGTAGTTTTAATCACATTGGTAAGCACAGCACCTGTATTATTTACTGTTTGAGCGGCGGCTTGTTGTGCCTGGTAAGACACGCAACCTGTCGTTGCATTGATCATCGCAGTGCTAAACAAAAGTTTGCGAAAAAACATATTCATATCCTTTGTGAATGCTTTGAATTACTTATATGTGGATTGATTCATAAATGAAACAAAACAGTGTTCAAAATATGTGTGCATTCACGAAATGAACATTGTTTTATAAAAAGACGTTTTTTTGTGATCTTAGTACTGGACAGACCAGGTTATGAAACTAAAGCCAATCCGTGCATTACGATTACGCCGAAGGTCAGTTTGCTCCTCATTCCTTGATATCCCTTGGGCTCGGCGTCTTGTTCGACTTTCCTCACGAGCTTTTCTGCATACCAAACAGCAAGATACCCAATTGCTAAGAGTAGGGTTGCGACTGCGTAATGTTTGTGGCCCTGCAGTAATGCGCCCCAAGCCAGTAAGACAAAAAGGTTGCTGAGAATTAATACATTTCGGCTAAGGCGATGGTAGTAATGCTCAATGCCATTACCCCAAAGGATGCCGGATAAAAAACTTAATATAACGGCGCTATATGCGATGAAAAATTGCTGACCACTTAAATTGAAGAGTGAGATGTCAGTGAAAATCAGCCCTAAACTAAACACAAATGGAACCAGGCCTAAGTAACCGAGTTGTAGCATGGTTGAGCGTGTTGTCATGGTCGTCACCTTACAATTGTTGCTCTATCATATTGGTAAGCGTAGTACTTGTCGGTGATGTGGAGCTTGGAAAAGTAGCAATAACTTTACCTTCAGAGCTAATTAGAAACTTGTAGAAGTTCCATTTTGGTTTTATGCCTGCTTGGTTAGTAATCTGGTTGAAGACTGGGTTCGCATCTACACCTAATACTGAAGAGCGAGCCATCATTGGAAAGGTGACCCCGTAATCGAGATAACAGACTTTCGCTGTGTTTGTTTCGCTTCCTCTATCTTGTCGAAAGTCATTGCTCGGGAAACCGATAACGGTGAAGTTTTGGTCTTTGTAAGTTTGATAGAGGGTTTCTAACTGTTCGAACTGAGGAGTGAAGCCGCACTGGCTTGCTGTATTGACGATTAGTAGTGTCTTTCCCTTAAAGCTTTCGCATAGATCGACTTCTTCCGTTGAGTTTAACAACCTTTGCTTACCTTGAAGAATATCAGGGCACTCAGATGCAAGAGTAAGCGAATTCATGGAGAGAAAGCTAACGAGAGCGGCGAGTTTCAGTAATCCTTTCATGGTGTTGTTCCCCTTGTTTTCAATAAGTATAACTACTCAAGTGCAAAGAGGATCGATCAAAAAAGCCGCACAAATGCGCGGCTTTTTTCAAGAGCTGAGATCTGACTATGCCAGTTTCAACTCGAACTGGTTTAGGTACATTACCATATCTTCAATCGTCAGTACCGGCATGTTGTGCAGGCGACCGAATGCTACGATCTCCGGTGCCTTTGCCATCGTGCCATCTGGATTGGTCACTTCACATAGTACGCCAGCGGGTTGAAGCCCTGCCATTTGCATCAGGTCAATCGTACCTTCTGTGTGACCACGGCGAGTCATTACACCACCTGGACGTGCGCGCAGAGGGAATACGTGGCCCGGGCGAGCAAGATCTTCAGGTTTCGCATGCGGGTTTGCCGCCGTTTTAATGGTCGTCACTCGGTCTGCTGCTGAAACCCCCGTTGTTACACCAACTTTCGCTTCAATAGAAACCGTAAATGCGGTTTGGTTTGCGCTGTTGTTGTTTACTACCATTGGAGGCAGTTCCAGTTTGTCTGCTTGAGCATCTGTCAAGCACAAACAAACGATGCCGCTACATTCGCGGATCATCAATGCCATTTGCTCGTTAGTGAGGTGCTCGACTGAATAAATGATATCGCCTTCGTTTTCGCGATCTTCATCATCAAGAAGCAGTACGCCACGGCCTTCTTTTAAAGCGATAAGTGCGTTTTCAACGCGAGTAATTGGGTCGCCGAATTCGGCAAGTAGTGATGACTGATTCATGGTTAACTCCTAAATTTCACCAGAATCAGGGCGGTATGAGAGATCGCCGTAAAATACGATCAAAAAGAAGTGCACCAGCATTCTTAGCGATCTGACTCGCTATGCTGGTGTATTCTTATTCTCTTTCATCCGGACTATAACCGTCGGCTCTGGCATCTCACCAGATCTGCTGACCTCGACGAATCGAGCGCTCGCGGGCTCACTTGAAAAAGTATACCGCCGGTGGGGAATTTCGCCCCGCCCTGAGAACAATTAAAAATGTACCACTTCATCTAAGTTGTGAAGAAGTGGAGCTAGGATAGTACTGCGAACTGAATAGCTTGGAAAGTCGATTCCATCTGTATGATGGAAAAGTGTGCTATCGACGGAAATAATCTGTGCGAATAAAGTGATCAATCTGCTGCGGCACGAAGGTGTTGTAAATCAGGCTCGTATGCGTTTGCTTCACTTCGATATGATCTTGCATACCGTCCAGTCTTGTCTCTTCTACGGTAACGGTACCGTCCGACATGGTGTTGTCATTACGGATCAACAATGGGCGAGCGCCAATCGGCATCGTTCCTGCGATACTGCCGAGTTTTTGAGGGAAATCCCAAGCGTCATCATGTTTGTTTAATCCGTGGTGTGGCGAATTGCCTAAAATTGCACCCAATCCGAGATCTTGAATTCGACCTACAATGGACGCGCCTTTCAGAGGCGAACCGATAGCGACAACATGAGAGATTAAGTTAGTGCTCGGTTTTCTGTTGGCGAGATAGCGCTTAATCATCAAGCCTCCCAAGCTGTGTCCCACGAGCACGTTTGTGGTCAGTGGATTAAGCGAATGATCAATAGAATCAAACAGTGAAGACTCATCGATAGCAACGGTGTTATAGCTGAGTACTTGCGTTTCGTATCCGAGTTTTCTCAGCTTTTGGCTAAGAGGCTGCATGACCAGCCCATGCATATAAAGACCATGTAAGATGATGATTTTCATAATACCTCCTAGATTTATGACGTCGTAGATATCCTACTCTAATTGACAAGAAACTACTTGTGCTTTGTGGTGCATATTTACGTTTTGCTGCAAAGTTTGACTGCTGTAGCAAGCGACTCAGCCCAGTAAATCCTGTACTTGTTGTTGCAATTGATGACGATTTAAAGACGCAGGACTTAACACTTCACCGATAACAACATCCACTTTTGACCAAAAACGAGTCGGTCGTTTTGTGAGAGCATGTCCGCCTTTGTGGCTGAAAAAAGAACCCCAAAGCCCTTTTAACGCCATAGGGATGACAGGAACAGGGTTACGTTCAAGGATTTTCTCTACACCAGGGCGAAACTCACCCAATTGACCGTTAGACGTTAAACGACCCTCAGGGAAGATACAGACAACCTCACCGTCGTTAAGTGCTTGTTCAATCTGTTCAAATGCTCGTCGGTAAGTGTCGGCACACTTACGTGGAGAACAGATCGGGATAACACCGGCATGACGGAATACATATTTAAGAACAGGTAGCTCGCTGATGGATTTGTCCATCACAAAACGAACCGGGCGAGTAGAGGTTCCCATCAAAATCAATGCATCGACATAGCTAACATGGTTAGCCACGATTAACGCAGCACCTTGTTCAGGAATATGTTGGCGCCCCTTTACGGACACACGATACATACAATGGCTGAGTAAATAACTGATAAAGCGTTGTGTGAATTCCGGTACTTGACGATAGACATAGATTGCCACGAAGAAGTTACCTATTGCCATCATGACAAACAGTTCCACAATAGAAAGCTCTAGTACGCTGAGTACAACGATCGAAACCAAAGCAGACACCACCATAAACAACGCATTCATGATGTTGTTAGCAGCAATGGCACGTGCACACTCCCCTTTGTTTGAACGCGATTGGATGAACGCATAAAGAGGAACAATAAAGACACCGCCGCTTACACCAACAAGGAACAGGTCAATCATGACGCGTAGATGTTTTGATTCAGCAACGAAGCTTTGAACATCATAAAAGTGCACCGGAAGTGATGGATAACTTGGGACTGCCCATAGCAAGTCGACGCCAAAGACTGTCAGACCAAGGATACCGAATGGCAAAATACCAAGCTCAACGTGGTTGAAAGAGAGCTTTTCACACAACCAAGAGCCTGTCGCGATACCAATGGAAAACAATGCCAACAGTAAAGAAACGACAGTGCTATCTGCGAACAAATGTTCGCGTGCGAAGTTAGGGAATTGAGTTAGGTAAGTCGCACCCATGAACCAGAACCAACTGATGGCAAGAATAGACATCCAGATGCCTCTCTGCTTTTTTGCCACTTTTAACGTGTTCTTTAAACCAGAAATCGGTTCAAATTTCGCTTTGTCATCTGATTGGCTAGGCATCGCTGGAATATTCACGCTGCTCATGAACCCAAGCAAAGACAAGGCAATCACGGTACAAGAAGCAATCAAGGTACCATTAGGAATGGCTAGCAGCAGGCCTGCGCTAAGCGTACCTATAAGAATCGAAAGAAACGTGCCCATTTCAACCCAAGCATTTCCTTTAACAAGCTCATTTGGTTTGAGCGCTTGTGGTAGTAAGGCGTATTTCACGGGGCCAAAATAGGCCGATTGAGTGCCTGTCATAAACAGCAGAACCAGCATCAGCATGGCACTTTGGGTGGCAATAGCGGTTGCTGCGCAAGACATGATAGCCAGCTCGATGAGCTTTAGACGTCGGATTAATTTGGCTTTGTCCATGCTGTCAGCGACGGCACCAGCATGCGCTGAGAATAGAAAGAAAGGTAGGATGAATAAGCCTGCCGCCAAATTAACGAATAGATTGACGGATATTGGTAGGTTATCAATTTGGCTGTATGTCACCATCAATAACAGAACGTTTTTGTAGATGTTGTCATTGAGTGCGCCAAGGCATTGCGTCACAAAGTAAGGAAAAAAGCGTTTTGAGAAAAACATACGGGCCCCGATTAAACAAAGTCGAATGAGATGGGAGCACTTTATGCTCAATGAACGATTAAACCAGCTTTCTCTTTCAAGTGACGTTGTATGCCACCAAAAGTAACGAAATTCGTTGCTTTTATTTCCATTTGTTTATTGAGTTACTAATTGCGAGACTTATTGGTGAGTTTTCTTTCCCATGGTTCAAACAGAGGGAACGTCCAGCGACGCATCGCAATAATCAGAGAGGTGCCGTGTTTTTCGTCCATATCGAGAGAGCTATCACTTTGGCAAGCCTGATAAAACTCATCGATGACCTTTTGCAGTTTCTGTTGTAGCTTCTTGTTGGTTGGTACACTCATCAATCCTGTTGCCATGGAGAACTTTTCATCTTCACCAGAAAAGTAGCTTTGGAAAAAGGCGTCTTGAACTTGCTGTTGGAAGAACCGTTGAATAGGGCCGCCCATCTGCCACTTAAATGTCGGAGATATACGCAAACGAATTTTGTTATTTGGCTGCAAGTCGATGATGTTCAGCCGATCCAAATGAGCAAGCTTTTGCACCAGTTCCAACTCATTGAAGGTATATTGCTGAACGATTTGTTCAAACTGATAGCCATTTACAACACAGATCGCCACGAGCAGCAGGGCTTTATCGTCAACCAGCTGCTTTTCTTGCTCTAACGTTAGCGACTCTAGACCTTTATTGTGCGCAGCCGCAAGCTTAAACAGTTCCGCCATTTCTAAACCAATCAATTGGCAAATGCGTTCTAAGCGCTCAAGGCTAATGTGCTGACCTTCAGCGAGTAAACGTTTGACGCTTCCTTCACTTAAATTAAGGTGTTGTGCAACATCCGCATAATGCAGCCCAGCTAACTTTAGTTGGCGTTTAAGCTCTTTAATTAACGTATAGCTTTCTGACATTTACGCTGTTACCTCGTCGTGTAACTGCTCTAGGTACGTTTGCATAAAGGTTTTGCGTTTTTGCGCTTCGCGTCTCGCTGACTCCGTGTTCATGGTTTCAGCGATTTTGAATAACTTGGTTTGAAAGTGATCCAGAGTGAATTGTTTATCGTTAAGTTCACGTTCTTCGGCAAATATATCGCTGTCGTTGTAAAGTTGCGCGTTAAATTGAGTGCTGACTTGAATGCATCGCGTCACGCCAATTGCGCCTAAAGCGTCCAGACGGTCGGCATCTTGGACGATTTTGGCTTCCAACGTATTTGGCCTGATGTTTGCGCTAAAGCTGTGTGCCTCTATCGCATGAGCAATGGCATCATGATATTGCTGCGGATAATCGATACTCTCTAAAAATGCGACCGCTTTTTTGGCTGCGATGATTGAGCTCTCTTTGCGATTTGGGTGATCTTTCGGGTAAGTAAAGCAATCATGCAAATAGGCAGCCGGTAATACAATCGCGATGTCTGCATTTTCTTCTTTGCAGAGCTGTTTCGCTGTTTTGACCACGCGTTTTACGTGTTTAAGATCATGAGCTGCATCTACTTGCATCTCTTGCTGCATAAATTCCAAAAATTGCGGTTCTATCTGGCTTAATGACGTCATGGTTCATATCTACAACTAAAATGAAGTCAGAAGTATGCCCAACGCTTAGAATAATTTCCAAGTGCGATGGTGTAATTGAGATTCAGCCACCAGAACCTTGTGCAACGTTTGGTACTGAGCCGTTTTATATGGCCTTTCAATGTGTTCAGCGGTTTATGAGACAAGAATAGACAGAGCGAGCAGTGATGTTTACCAGTAGAAAAAAGGCCTGACGATGTCGTCAGGCCTTTTTCTTTTCGCTGTGCCGTCCTAAATAAGGTTGACACTTTCCACCCCCAAAATTGGAGAGTGTTATGAAATCAACAACTAAAAGAACT